>CAZUBT010000021.1:0-7955 GCA_964618815.1 uncultured Desulfobacterales bacterium
GCGGCGCCTGGGATAACGCCAAGAAGGCCATCGAAGACGGCCTCTACGGCGGCAAAGGCTCCGACGCCCACAAGGCGGCGGTCACCGGCGACACCGTGGGCGACCCCTACAAAGACACCGCCGGCCCGGCCATCAACCCCATGATCAAGGTGGTCAACATCGTGGCCCTGTTGATCGTGCCTCTGCTCGTCGGCAAGTAAACATACAACCCGGTAAGGTGGGCCGTGCCCACCCTACATGCCAAGCCGGCCTCTCCTCGGGGGGGCCGGCTTTTTTTTCAGCCCCGAAAGATGTGTTAGGGACATCCGAGGCGGACTTATGGTAAAGTTATGGTAATTGCCAAGAGTTCCTTACCCTTTCCCCTCTCCCCTTGAGGGACGAGGGTCAGGGGTGAGGGGTGGCAAAAGACTTTTGGGAACGAGTATATTTCTGGGTGCGCCGCTTACCCAGGGAGGATGCCATGACCCTTCAGGAGCTGTTACAAACCAAACGGGAGGAAATTCTGGCCATCGCCGCCCGGCATGGCGCTTATAACCTCCGCATCTTCGGCTCCGTGGCCCGGAAGGAAGCGGGGCCGGAAAGCGATGTGGACTTACTGGTGGATGCCGGCCCTGAAACTTCCCCCTGGTTTCCGGCCGGATTAATCATAGATTTGGAAGAACTCATGGGTCGCGAAGTGGATGTAGTCACCGAAGGAGCTCTCCATTGGTACATCAAGGACCAGGTGGTTCGAGAAGCGGTGCCGTTATGAAGAGCGACAAATTTTACCTGGTTTATATCCTCGAATGTCTGGCAAGAATCAAAGAATTTACCGAGGCCGGCAATGATACCTTCATGTCCTCGAAACTCATCCAGGATGCCGTATTGCGCAACTTGCACACCTTGACTGAATCTACCTTGCGTCTATCTGACGGTTTGAAAAATATCTATCCGGAGGTAGCCTGGAAGGAAATTGCCAAGTTCGGGCACGTGGTGGTGCATGATTATTTAGGGGTTAATCTGGAAAGGGTCTGGAAGATCATCGAAGGCGACCTGCCGGTTCTTAAACGACAGGTGCGGGCCATTCTGTCCGATTTGGGAGGGCCGTAAATGGATAATTGGAAAAACCAGCTATTTTTCGGGGACAACCTGGAGATTCTCCAGAGCGGCCGCATTCCCGTGGAAAGCGTGGACCTGATTTACCTGGACCCGCCCTTCAACTCCAGCGCCACTTACAACGTCTTGTTTGCGGAGAAGACCGGGGAGAAGTCCGCGGCCCAGATCACCGCGTTTGAGGATTTCTGGCAATGGGATGCCACGGCCGCGGCCCACTACCATGAATTGGTGACCGCAGGCCCGGCCAAGCTCTCCACCCTGGTGCAGGCGCTGCGCAGCTTCTTGGGAACCAACAATATGATGGCCTATCTCACCGAGATGGCCATACGTCTGGTGGAACTGCACCGGGTCCTAAAACCCACTGGTAGTCTGTATCTGCATTGTGATCCCACCGCGAGTCATTTCTTGAAAATGGCTCTTGATGCTGTCTTTGGTGTAAAAAATTACCGCAACGAAATAATTTGGAAAAGAACTTACTCCCATGGTTCTGCCAAAAAATGGGGGGGTATTCACGACACGATATTTTTCTATACAAAAAGCGATTCTTACTGCTGGAACAAGCTATTTCAAACGTATGATGAAAAATATTTAGAGAGTAAGTACCGATTTCACGACGAGAGGGGCCGCTATAGGCTCGTTGTGTTAACCGCTCCTGGGGCGACCAAGGGTGAGTCGGGGAGGCCTTGGCGAGGCTATGATCCTACGAAAGCCGGCAGGCATTGGGCTGTTCCTGGAAAAGCCTTGGCGGAATTGCAAGAGGAAGGACTCGAAATCCCCGAGGGGCTTCATAATCAGTTAGAGTTGCTTTATCATCGCAATTTCATAAGGTTTCCCGAAAAGAAAGATGCTTCAATCGGGATACCGGAATTTAAGCTATATCTTGGCAAAGGAGCTCCAATACAGGATATTATTACAGACATCCCTCCCATAAATTCACAGGCTCAGGAAAGGTTGGGCTACCCGACACAAAAGCCCCTTGCATTACTTGAGCGTATAATTCAAGTGTCTTCCAACGAAGGCGACCTGGTCCTGGACCCCTTCTGCGGCTGCGGCACCACCGTTACCGTGGCGGAACGCCTGAAGCGCCGCTGGCTGGGCATCGACCTCACCCACCTGGCCATCACCCTCATCAAGGAGCGCCTTTATAACACTTTTAAAGAGGACCTGTCGCCCTACGTGGTCATCGGCGAGCCTGCGGACGTCACCTCCGCCGCGGCCCTGGCGGAGGCCAACCGCCACCAGTTCGAGTGGTGGGCCCTGGGGCTGGTGAACGCCACCCCGGCCCAGGATAAAAAGAAAGGCGCAGACCGGGGCGTGGACGGAGTCATCTATTTTAAAGACGATGCCAGCGGCCAATACAAAAAGATCATTGTCCAGGTGAAGAGCGGCGCGGTGAACGCCGCCCTGGTGCGGGAATTGGAAGGCACTCGCGGGAGTGAAAAGGCCGAGATCGCGGTTCTGTTAACTCTCAAGGCATCCACCCGTCCCATGCGGGAAGCGGCCGCGGCCGCGGATTTCTATGCGCCCCCGGACTTTCCGGACCGGCGCTTCCCCAGGCTGCAGATCCTCACCATCGCCGAGTTGTTGGCCGGCCAGAAGCTGGATTACCCCCGGTGGGCCGTGGACGAAACCTTCAAGAAGGCCCCCCGCCGCTACAAGGAAACAGACCTGAAGCAAAACGATTTGCTCTGAGGCCGCGCCGTTACCGGTGGGCGAAGGCCCCGCGCCGGAGGATCAGCAGCAGGATTTGCTGTAAATGTAGTTCAAAGTTCAAAGTTCAAGGTTCAAGGTTGATTGACCTCCCCCATCAATGGACTTTTGGAAATGGAGTAAATGTAAGGTGCGCCCCGATTGCTGCTGAAGGTACTGGGGCGGGCACGGAGGCCCGCCCCACGAATACCAAAGATTCAATACTCTATGATTGACGTCAAATTAGTATGAAAACCGCCTGTTTATTTTTTACCGAAAACCGGAAACCGAAAACCGAAAACCGCACTTAAGGCATGGACTCTAAAACCACTTTCGAACGCTATCACCTTCCGGCCCTGGCCTTATTGGGGCTGGTCTTGTTCTTTCACCGCCTGGGGGTCCCCGGCCTCATGGACCCGGACGAGGGGCGCTACGCCGAGATCGCCCGGGAGATCTGGGTCCTTTCGGACTGGCTCATTCCCCACCTCAATTTTCTGCCCTATCTGGAAAAGCCGCCCCTGACGTACTGGCTTACGGCCCTGAGCTTCGGGAGCCTGGGCTACACGGAATTCGCGGCCCGGCTGCCCGCGGCGCTGAGCGCCCTGGGAGGCGTCTTTCTGGCCTACGGTCTGGGCCGGGCCTTATGGGGGGCGAAGCCGGCCTTCTGCAGCGCCCTGGTCCTGGCCACCTGCGGCGGCTACGTGGTGTTGGGGCGCATCCTTACCCTGGACATGGTCCTAACCCTGTTTCTCAACCTGGGGATCGCTCTGGGATACCTGGCCCTGAGCCGGGGCCGGGAGCATCTGTGGCCCTGGGCGTATCTCGCCCTGGCCCTGGGGGCGCTCACCAAGGGGCCGGTGGCGGTGGCGCTGCCGTGGATCATCTGGGGCGCCTGGCTTCTGATGACGCGCCGGTCCCTGCGTCCTTTGGTGCAACCCCGATGCTGGCTGATGTTCCTGGCCATCACCCTTCCCTGGTTTATCTATGCAACCTGGCGCTATCCGGATTTTTTTCGATTTTTCATCCTGGAGCAGCACTTGGGCCGGTATCTCACCCCGGCCATCCACGGCCGGCCTTTTTATTATTACGTACCAATCTTCCTGGGATTGATGCTGCCCTGGACCATGCTCTTGCCCTGGACGATTGGGCGGACGCGGGGGAGCCGCGATCCGGACCGTCTCTTCCTGATTATCTGGGCCGCGGCGGTGCTGCTGTTTTTTTCCCTGTCCCGGGGGAAGCTGCCGCCCTATATCCTGCCGGCCCTGCTGCCCCTGGCCTTACTGGTGGGGCAAAGGCTGGCCGGCCTGGGGGCGGACGCGGCGCTGGGGTTTTCCAAAGAGCGCGGCCTCACCTTAAGTCTGGTGGTCTGGGCCCTGGCGGGTTGGGCGGCGCTGGGATTATACCTCCGGCCGCCGACCTGGCTGGCGGAGCTACTGGCTCTCGCCCCTTTATTGTCGCCTTATCTGACCATCTTCCTGGCCATTGCGGCCCTGACCCCAACCCTGGCCCTGATCCGGCGGCGCCTGGGAGTACTGTTTCTGGGGGCCCTGTTGATGGCCGCCCTGGTCCCCGGGTTTATAGAAAAGATCAGCGTCACCCGCTCTCCCCGGGTTGTGGGGGAGGCGGTCAAATCCCAATGGCAGCCGGGCGCGGTCCTCCTGGGGTTTAATCTTTATTCTCAGGCCGTGTCTTTTTACAGCGAGCAAGGCTTTCACCTTCGGACCTTCGGGACCGAGCTGGAATTCGGACGGAGCCTGGTTCCGGGCAACCCCTGGTTCTTTCCCCACCGGGACGACATGGTGGCCCTGGCCCAATCCCGGGCCCTGACCTTTTTTTATCTGAAGGCTTCGGGGTTGTCCGGCCTGGAAACCATCTTGGGGGGCAGAACTGTTCTTTTGGCTCGTTATAAAGATTGCATTCTGGTAACGTATAGGGGAAAAATGGCGTCATCCCGATAACCTGGAAACTCTTGAGCGCGACCCGACGGGTCGCGCCTAGGGGGATTCCCGGAGCGGGCTGGTTTTGCTGAGAAAACCGAAAACCGAAAACCGAAAACAGAAAACAATTTTCATAACTGCCGCCACTATGCCCCGCATCATTTACCGCTACCTGCTCATGGAGATTTTGCCTCCCTTCGGGGTGAGCATCTTGGCCTTCACCTCCATCGTATTCCTGGGGCGGCTCATGCGCATGACCCAGATGATCGTGGTCAAGGGGGTGGGCATCCTGGAGATTTTAAAATCCTGCGCCTATCTCCTGCCCTATCTCATGGTCTTTACCATGCCCATGGCGGCCACGGTGGGGGTGCTGCTGGCCCTGACCCGGATGTCCGAGGACCACGAGATCATCGCCTTAAAAACCTCGGGTTTAAGCTACGTGCAGATGCTGCCTCCCATCATGGGGTTCGCCCTGGGGATCGGGGCCATCACCCTGTTTCTCACGCTCTTCGGCAGCCCTTGGGGCCAACAGGCCACCCGGGAATTACTCAAAGACGTGGTGAAGCGCCGGGCCGACCTGGGGATTCGGGAACAGGTGTTCAATACGGATTTTCAGGGCATGATGCTTTTTGTCAACCGGGTGGCCACTGCTTCGGGAAATCTGGAAGGGGTCTTCATCTACGACTTCCGGGACCGGGAGAATCCCCACACCGTGTATGCCAAACGGGGGCAGTTGAGTTATCAGCAGGCCCAGGAAGCCATGCAGTTGCTGCTGTTTGAGGGTCAGGTGATCCGGTGGGGGAAAGACCCCACCCGCTGGCAGACGGTGGAATTTAAGTCCTATCAGGTACCCTTGACGCTTTTCGGGTTTATGAAGGGGTCCAGGTCCGAGACGGAAATGACCGTGGGGGAGTTGCGGGCCGCCCTAACCCGGGAGCCTGCCGGCTCCGACCGTCACAACCGGGCCGCGGTGGAGCTGAATCAGCGGTTCTCCATGCCTTTGGGCGCGGTGCTCCTGTGCTTGATGGCCATGCCCCTGGGGTTGAGTCCCCGCCACCACGGCCGCACCTGGAGCCTCATCCTGGGCCTGGTGATCTTTCTGGTCTATTACGTGGTCTTTACCGCGTCCTGGCGTTTAGCGGTGAATGCCCGGCTTGATCCTTCCCTGGCCCCCTGGCTGTCCAATTTCCTGTTTATCTGGGTGGCCCTCTACCTGTGGTCCCGCACGGTGCGGGAGTTGCCTCTGCTTCCCGCGTTCCGGCCGGCGCGCCGGCTGCACGCCTGGTTCATGCGCTTCAAGAAAAGAGGCGCCTAGTTTTCTCACGCCTGTGCGTGAGATACCTCTTGGCCTGAGATATGCCCCAGGTTACCCAATGATCGCGGCGGCAATCATTTCCTGGTCCGCGGCGCTGAGGTAGGGGTGCATGGGCAGGCTGAAGACGCGGCCGGCAATGCGTTCGCTCACCGGCAAATCCCCCACCCGGTATCCCAGCCCCCTGTAGGCCTCCTGGAGGTGCAGGGGCTTGGGATAGTAGATGGCCGTGGGAATCCCCGCTTCCTGAAGCTGCTGGAGGAGCTGCGGCCGCGCCTCGCTCTGCACGGAAAACTGAGCCCACACCGAGGTGCAATCAGGCGCCACCCGTGGGACCTCCACATGGCCCCTGAGGGCCTCGATATACCGATCCGCGGCTGCCTGGCGGGCCGCCACCTCGTCATCGAAAATCTCCAACTTCGTCAGCAGCACTGCGGCCTGGAGGGTATCCAGGCGGCCGTTGATCCCCAGGCGCACGTGGTCGTATCGGTGACTGCCCTGGCCGTGCACCCGGATGGAGCGCAAGACGTCCGCCAACTCATCATTATCCGTGAAAATCGCGCCGCCGTCGCCGTAACCCCCCAAGGGCTTGGCGGGAAAAAACGAAGTGGCCGCGGCGTCTCCCATGGAACCGGCCCGGCGGCCCCGGTAGGTAGCCCCGAAGGACTGGGCCGCGTCTTCCAGCACAAACAGCCCGTGTTTCCGGGCCAGGGCGCAGATGGGGTCGTAATCCGCGGGTTGCCCAAACAGATCCACCGGGATGACCCCCCGGGGGGTGAGCTTGGCGCCGGATTGGTTATCTTTAAGGGTCAGGATTTTTTTCTCCAGGTCCTGGGGGTCCATATTGTAGGTGACCGGGTCGATATCCACAAAAACCGGGGTGGCGCCCGCCAGTTGAACAACCTCGGCGGTGGCGATGAAGGTAAAGGCCGGACAAAACACCGCATGTCCCGGACCTGCGCCATAAGCCATCAGCGCCATGAGGAGGGCGTCGGTGCCGGAAGCGCAGGACACGGCATGTTTGACTCCCACATACCGGGCCAGCTTTTCTTCCAATTCGCCCACTTCCGGGCCCAGGATGTACTGGCCGTGGTCCAATACCCGCTGGAGGCGTTCCATGAGCCGGGGATAAATCACCCTTTGTTGAGCCTTCAGATCGATAAAGGGTAAACCCATGTGGTTCTCCTTGCTTGCTTTTCCGGGGCCCAGGGACTGCCCCGGTTCGCCATTTATATCATATACCGCAGAGACTTACCCCAACCCGTTAAAAAATTAACCGCCGCGGCCGGGAATTTATTACCGATTCAATGTATCTCTGGACCGATCCGGAGACCCTGAGGCCGGGAAAGTCAAAGAAATCTCCGCTTTATTTCTGTCCGGTTCTCAATTTCGCAAAAAAATTTTCCATTCCCACGCGGATCTATTACTCCCATGCCGCCGTCTTGGGGGTCCTGCGCCGGTATTTCCAGCTACAGTATAACTTATTAATATAATTATAAATAAAACCAACATGCCGACAATACCCGGCTTTCCTCCGCTCCGATTCACCTGAAGGGATGGGGGAGTTCCATCCGGAAAAACCAGGTATTTCACCCGGAGCAATTCAGGTATATGGAAGGGGAAAATCAGGGACCTCCCGATTGTAGGGGTCTTAGAGGTGAGGCATATTACACTCAACATTCGGCAGCGAACCAAGAGAACTAAAAACAGATTTAAGATCATTCACATGGAGGTGTCAAAGGGCAAAAGCCATCGGTTAATCAGAGGCAAAGGGACGGCATCATTCATTTCAACCAATTCACCCAAAAATAAAAAAAATAAAAAAACAGGAGGAAATTCAGATGAAACAGGTCAAACAATTTTTCAACGATGAATCCGGAGCCAGTGCGGTGGAATACGGTCTGTTGGTGGCCCTCATCGCC
>CAZUBT010000021.1:8055-46505 GCA_964618815.1 uncultured Desulfobacterales bacterium
CCGCCCTGGGCACTGCCATCTCGGGTAAGTTCACCACCGCGGCTACTGCCATCGGCTAGTAAGTCAACCTCCCCGGGGATGCGGGGCCCTGAATGCCAATGGCCGGCTTCAGCCGAGGGAAAGCAGCTTAACAAAAGAGATTAAAAAATAAAAAAATCAAACTTGGAGGGATCGAAAATGGAAAAGATGAAGCAATTCTTCAGCGATGAATCCGGAGCCAGTGCGGTGGAATACGGTCTGTTGGTGGCCCTCATCGCCGTGGTTATCGTGGGCGCGGTTACCGCCCTGGGCACTGCCATCTCGGGTAAGTTCACCACCGCGGCTACTGCCATCGGGTAAATCAACCCCTGGTGTGGGATTGACGCCCACTCAGGATTGGATCGGGTCCGGCAGAATCCCAGCCCTGCCGGACCCGGTTTCCCATGAGCAGTTAACCCCGGCTAAATCCAGGCAAATTACCAAATCTCAGCCAAAGGAGAGGGATCATGGACGCTTTATTCTTCCAAATTTTGCTGCTGACCATGGTTATCGGCGTGATCTCCATCTATGCCAAGAAGTTATCTTAACCTGGATGAGGGAAATGCGCTCGATTTCCACCATAACCTAAGCGGGTACGGTCTTGCCGCGCTTCCCGACGCAGCTGGACCGGACCCCCCGGTAGAACTGCAAGGAGGCCGGTTTTGCATTTTGGCGCGATAGATTTCCATACCTGGATCAGCTCCCAGGGTCGCCTGGTTATCCCGCTGTGCTTGACTTTGTGGATCGCCTGGGGAGATCTCCGGACCCATCGCATTCCCAATTATCTCACCTTGGCCACCGCGCTTACCGGCCTCAGTTATAACCTGGTCTTTCATGGCTGGACGGGACTGTCCCAGGGGTTCCTGGGACTGCTCCTGGGTTTCGGTTTTTTGATCCTGCCTTATCTCTGGGGAGGCATGGGGGCCGGGGACGTCAAGGCTTTGGCCGCCCTGGGGGCCTGGTTGGGACCGGCCCAAACCCTGCACCTCTGCTGTTATATGGGCATCGCCGGCGGCCTCATCGCCCTGGGAATCCTGGGTTGGCAAGGGCTCTTGTGGGGGAAAATCCGCCAGGGCTGGATTATGACGTTGAACTTCGTCCTGTGCCGGGCGGGGCGTGCCGAGTTCCCGGATCCTCCCGCCTGGGCGACTTCCCGGGAAAACCAAGGCTTCCCTTACGGCGTGGCCATTGCCCTGGGAATGTCGGCCCTGATGATTATAAGAGGATAGCGGTGCAGGCGAAACTCAGGCCGTTATGAAATGCGAGTGAGGGATCATGAACTTACCTAAAGGATTTTCCTACATCATCGTGTCCGTGGTGGCCGGATTGGTGGCCACCGTTGCCATTAACCGGTATGTCGCGGTGAAGACTCGGATTCCCATTATGGCTACCGGCAAGGTGGCCGTGGCCGCGACCAACATCTCTCCCGGCAGCCGGCTCAGCGCCCAGTCGGTGCGAGAAGAGACCTTTCCCCAAGCTCTCATTCCCGCCGACGCGGCCGCGTCGTTCCGTGAGGTGGAAGGCCGGGTGGTGAAAACGTCCCTGGGGAAAGGGGAGCCCATCCTCCATACCAAATTGGCCCCTAAGGGCGCCGCGGCGGGATTGAGCGGCTTACTGGGGGAAAACAAGCGGGCCCTCACGGTGCGGGTGGACGATGTCACCGGGGTGGCCGGATTTATTCACCCCGGCGACCGGGTGGATGTGTTGGCGGATCTTAAGGTGCCAAAAACTGACGACAATGTTTCCAAGACCATCTTGCAAAACATCCCGGTGCTCACCACCGGCCAGATCTGGGAAGAGCAAAAAGGGGATCGCAAGCCGGTGGTGGTGAATACCGTTACCCTGGAGTTGTCTTCGGCCCAATCGGAGGTTCTGACCCTGGCCAGCAATAATGGCAAGATCCGCCTGGCTCTGAGAAACCCTGGGAATCAAGGCGAAGAAGCCACCCCTGGGATAACCGTCTCCCAACTTATCAACGGCCATGGCGCAAGCCTTAATAAAAGCGAGCCACCGGCCCTGCCGCCCAAGAAAGATACCCGCTCGGTGGAGTTGATCAAGGGCCTGGACCGCTCTCAAGTCATTTTATAGTAATAGCCGTCTCTTTACCCTAAGCTCCCGGTCAGGGGTCAGGGGCCGGCAGGAAATATTAGGAATGGCCAACTTCTAACTGCTAAACGCTAAATACTAAACGCTGATTGCTGATTGCTGATTGCTGATTGCTGATAGGTAAACCGCACAACCCTAACGGGAGACAACAAGGTGCATCCTGAGGATTTAACCGTTTCGATAATTTATGGGAGCGGCGCCCAATGCCCTGAGCTCCGGCAAATGCTGGAGCATCTCCCTCATTTGCGAGTGATAGAGCAATCCGCGGATCCCCAGGAGTTTTTGAGCCAGGATCAGGACTCGGCCCCTGACCTGGTGATGGTGAATCTCAATGGAGACCACCAGGTTCCCGAATGGCTGGGGCGTTTGACCTCCAGCCGGCCTCTTACCCCGGTCTTGCTATGCTCCCATGCCCAGAGCCCGGAATTTCTCATCAAGGCCATCCAGGCCGGGATTAGGGAGTACTTGCCCTTGCCCCTGAGCCGGGAGGACCTGGAAGCCGCGTTGGAGCGCATCTGGGTGGTGAAGCAACGCCTGCAGGCGCCCCAGCACCTCCGGGGGAGAGTGGTGGTGGTCACCGGGCATAAAGGCGGCGCGGGAGCCACTTCGGTGGCGGTGAATCTGGCCCTGGCCCTGGGAGAGCAGTGTTCTCAGCGTGTGGCTCTGGTGGATTTGGGGCGCCCCTTTCCGGATGTGGGGCATTTTCTAGATGTGGAGCCCAATTACACCATCTTTGATTTGACCCAGAACCTCGCGGATCTGGATCAATCCTTTATCCAGAGGATCATGCAGTCCTATGGGGATAAATTGGCCATCCTCCACGGCTGCGCGGATTTCAAAGAGCAGGATTGTCTGGAGCAGGAATCCCTGGAGAAGATCTTCAACATCCTCCGGAGCGCCTACAAGTGGGTCGTGGTGGACCTCAGCCACTGGCTGGACAGCCTCTTCTTCCACGTGGTCAAAGAGGCGGACACCGTGTTGCTGCTCACGGAACTCACCATTCCGGACCTGCGCAACCTGAAGCGCCTCTTTCCCATCCTCCAGGAATGGTCGGTGAAAGGAAAGGTAAAGCTGGTGGTGAACCGTTACCAGAAAGCCAACGGCTTGCAGCTGCGGGACCTGGAGCAGGCGGCGCAGCAGCCGGTGTTTCATTCCCTGGTCAGTGATTATCCCGCGCTCATTAAATCGGTGAACCAGGGCACGCCTCTTAAAGAGGCCGCACCCCGCTCCAAGATCTATCAGGGTCTCCAGCAACTGGCCCGGATGCTGGTGGAAGAGGCCCCGGAGGCCGGGGCCGAGGTGGAGCGGGCCCCCCGAAAATTCTGGATTTTTTCCCGGAGATAATGAGCCATGAGCTTTGTGGGATATCAGAAAAAAGAAAAGAAGACCTGGCAAGAGGCCCCTCCCAAGGTAAAAGAACCACAAGAGGTGAAGCCGGCCTCCCGTCGGGATGATAACCGGGAGACGCGCCTCTATGAGGTCAAGACCCGGGTCCATCACCGGCTCCTGGAACGTCTGGATCTGTCCTTGATGGAGGATTTGGACGAGAAGAAAATGGCCCGGGAGATTCGCCAGGCCCTGGACCAGCTCCTCCAGGAAGAGGCAGAGCCTCTCAATTTAGGCGAAAAGACCCGACTGGCCAGGGAACTGGAACACGAAATTCTGGGTCTGGGCCCCCTGGAGCCGCTGTTGGTTGACCCCACCATCTCCGACATCCTGGTGAACCGACACAATCAGGTGTATGTGGAACGCCGGGGGCTCCTGGAACTCACGGACATCCGCTTTCAGGACAATAGCCACCTGTTGAAGATCATCAACAAGATCGTGGCCAACGTGGGGCGGCGCATCGATGAATCCGTACCCATGGTGGACGCCCGGCTGCCGGACGGCTCCCGGGTCAACGCCATTATCCCGCCCCTGGCCCTGGACGGCCCCATTCTCTCCATCCGGCGATTTTCAGTGTCCCGGCCCACCCTGGAGGATTTGGTTCATAAAGGCAGCCTCACCGCGGAGATCGGCGAAGTCCTCAAGGCCGTTGCCATGGCCAAGATGAATATCCTCATCTCCGGAGGCACCGGGGCCGGCAAGACCACCATGCTCAATATCCTGTCGGGATTCATTCCTTCCAATGAGCGCATCATCACCATCGAAGACTCCGCGGAACTGCAATTGCAGCAGGAACATGTCTGCCGGCTGGAGACCCGGCCTATCAACGTGGAGGGCAAAGGCGAGATCACTCAGCGGGACCTGGTGCGCAACAGCCTGCGGATGCGCCCGGATCGCATCATTGTGGGTGAGGTGCGGGGCGCGGAAGTCATTGATATGCTCCAGGCCATGAATACCGGGCATGAGGGGTCCATGGCCACGGTTCACGCCAATACCTCCAGGGACGCGCTGTTGCGCCTGGAAACCATGATCCAGCTCTCCGGGGTCAACATTCAGGAAAAGGCCATGCGCCAGATGATCAGCTCCTCCGTGGACCTGGTCATTCAGCTGGTGCGCCACAGCGACGGCGGCCGCCGGATGATCTCGCTTTCGGAAATCACCGGCATGGAGAGCGGGGTCATCAGCCTGCAAGATATCTTTGTCTTTGAGCGGCATGGGATGGACGACCATGGCAAGATTTTGGGCCGTTTCGTAGCCACCGGAGTGAGGCCCAAATTTGTGGACCGCTGCCGGCTTTTCGGCATGCCTTTGCCCGACGCCATCTTCCATCCCCCCAAACGGGCTCCTTTGCATTAAAGGGAGGGGCCAGAGGTCAGGGGTTAGTAAAGGAATCCGAAGATCAATGTTATCCATCGAGAACCCAAAACGGAAGACAGAAAACTATGAACTGGCTCCACTTTGAGACGCACTACCTCCTGGGCCTCCTGGCAGTGTTTGCCGGGATGGCCTCCCTGGCTTACGCCATAAGCAGTCTGGTGGTGGATCCCCTCATTCAAAAGCGCCGGGTCCATCAAAGAATCAAGGGTAACAAACGGGGAAGCGAGGTCCAGGCCCAAATTTTCAAAGCCTACCAGGAATCCAAAGAAAGTTTGCTCCTGAACCTGGTGGAGGGGGTGGTGGGTTGGGGCAAGGTGGATAACCTCCAGCGCCAGTTGCTCCAGGCGGATATTTACCTCAACCCAGTGGCGTTCTTGAGCATTGTGGGTATGTTGGCCTGTATCGGTTTTCTCGTGGGAACCACCTTTTCCAACCTGACGGGCGGGATCATCGCGGCCTTGCCCCTGGGAATGCTGCCCGTGATGTTTATGCGCTGGAAGAAGCGCCGGAAGGCGGCCCGCTTCGAGAAGGCCATGCCGGAAGCCATGGAACTCCTGGCCCGGTCCCTGCGAGCGGGCCATACCCTGGGGTCCACCATAGAGATGGTGAGCCTGGAAGTTCCCCCACCCCTGGGAACGGAATTCCGCATCACCTACGAAGAGCAGCGGCTGGGACTGAGCCTGCCCCAGGCCTTGCGGCGCATGGGAGAGCGGGTGGCCAGCCAGGACTTGCGGTACTTCGTCACCGCGGTGTTGATCCAGGCCGAGACCGGGGGCAATCTGGCGGAAATCCTGGAGAACATCGGCGGCGTCATCCGGGAGCGCATGATGTTGAAAGGCAAGGTGAAGGGCCTCACCGCGGAGGGACGCTTCTCGGCCCTCATCCTGGGTTTTCTCCCGGTCTTTACCTTTTTCGTGCTCTTATATCTCAACCAGTCTTATGTGATGCTCCTGATGACCGATCCCCTGGGGAAACAGATGTTAATGGGGGGCATCCTCAGCATTGTCCTGGGGGCACTGGTGATGAAAAAAATGGTCACCATCAAAGTTTAGGAGATAGGGATGAACGGACTGGATTGGCTGGGCAAGGTCGGAACCTTTATCTGTTGTTCCGCGCTCATTTATGGCCTGATGCTCTATTACCAGGGGCGCCGGGCCATCCGGGAGCGGCTCCGGGGTTCTGCGGCCGACGGCCTGCCCCTACTCCAGCGGGACGGCAAGCAATACACTCTGATGAAGCAGTTCCTGGAATGGCTGTCCTCCTTCGGCAAACTCACCGTCAAGGATCAGGAAGAGGTTTCCAAATCCCGGGCCGTCTTAAGTCACGCAGGGGTGCGCCATCCCAAAGGCGCGGCCATCTTTGCCGGGATCCGGACCCTCACCGCCATAGTTCTACCCTTGCCCTATCTTATAACCATGCTCATGCAGGGCCGCTTGAGCACCGGGGTCATGGCCTTCGGTCTCCTGCTCGCGGCCCTGGGGTTTTATCTTCCCCATTACTGCCTTAAGTTTTATATCAAACGGCGGCAAGATCGTATGGACAAGGCCCTGCCCGATGTCCTGGACCTGCTCATAGTGTGCATGGAAGCCGGGCTTTCTCTCCAGGCCTCCATCAACCGGCTCTCGGATGAGATCAAGCCTCTTTCCAAGGACCTCTATAATGAGATGCAACTCACCAACGCGGAACTGCGTACCGGCATCCCTCGGGAAACCGCGATGAAAAACCTGGGGGAACGCACCGGCGTGCAAAATATCAAATCATTGGTGGGGTTGATGATCCAGTCGGATAAGATGGGGGCCAGCATCGCCCAGGCGCTGCGCACCCACGCCTCTTTTCTCCGGGTGCAGCGGGCCCAGAAGGCGGAAGAGAAGGCCGCCAAGCTGCCGGTGAAGATTCTGTTTCCCATGCTGGTCTTTATCTTTCCCGCGGTGTTTATCGTGATTTTGGGTCCCGCGGTCATCCAGATCTTGCATAGCAACATCCTCAAGAACTGAGGAAGAAAGGTAATGACACTTGGTTGGAGGACCCCGGCGGCTGAGACCATGACGGCCTTAGGGTTTCCGGATTAATTAATTTAATTCAATAGTTATGAAAATTTACCATATATTTTAATTTACAGAAAAAATAGTGAAAAACTTAACAAGGGCATTTTACCCGGCAATAATATACGTATTTAAGAGAAAATGGCGAGCGGCGGGATAAATCGATTAATCGTAATATTAGTAACATCCAATTAAAACGATTAGAGCGCCGACTTCGGTATTAAAAGTGATCAACGACAGGTTCAATAACCTTGTGAGAAAAACCATGTTTTTTTTAACAAAATTTAATATCCGTCAAACAACTCCCGTTGACATTGGTAAAAATCCCTGCTATACGTCTTGCTTACCGGGAGAGCTAGACAGATAGCATACTGCGAGAAGATGCCATGGCCATAAGAATTCTCCTTGCCGATGACCACAAAATCATGCGTCAGGGACTACACGCCTTGCTGGAGAGAGAACCCGACATGGAGGTAGTGTCGGAGGCCGGAGACGCCGGCGCTGCGGTGCAAATGGCCCGGGAACTGTCCCCGGAGGTGGTGGTCATGGATTTAGCCATGCCCGGCCTTAACGGCAACGACATAGTCCGGGAGGTCATAACCGCATCTCCCGGCGTCAAGGTCATCGCCTTGTCCATGCACTCCGACCGGCGCCTGGTGGTGAATGTTTTGAAATCCGGGGCCTCGGGATTCCTGCTGAAGGATTGCGCCTTCGAGGAACTGGCCCTGGCCATCCGCGCGGTCCAGGGCCACAAGACCTATATCAGTTCGGGGATTTCCGACATCGTGGTCCAGGACTATCTGGAGGCCCTAAGGGAGAGTGAGGCGCGGTTCCGCACCATCTTTGAACACTCCACCATCGGCATGGCCCTGGTGGACCTGGACGGCAGGATCGTGGAGAGCAATCCGGCGCTGCAAAAGATGCTTGGGGTCAGCCGGGAACAGATGTACAACCGGGTGTTCCACGATTTCACCGTGTCCGGCGACGCGGAGCGTTGCATGACCCTGTTTAAGGACTTGGTCAACGGCAAATGCCCTTCTTTTCAGGTGGAGAAAGAATTTATTATTCAGGAAGGCCGCCGGGGCTGGGGCCGCCTAACCGTGTCTCCCTTCCGGGGGGAAACCGGGGATCTCCGCTTCGCCATCGCCATGGTGGAGGACATCACCGACCAGAAACAGGCCGAAGCGGAGATTCGCACTTATCAAGAGCAACTGCGGTCCCTGGCCTCGGACCTGTCCTTGGCCGAGGAAAGGGAGCGCCGGCGCCTGGCAACGGAACTGCACGACCATGTGGGGCAGATCCTGGCCTTAGCCCAGATAAAATTGGGGGCCTTGCGGGAATCCGCCAACTCCAACGCTCTGTTGGCTCCCATGGACGAAATCCGGCGGCTCATCGAACAGACTATTCAGTACACCCGCTCCCTGACCTTTGAGTTGAGTCCCCCCATTCTTTACGATCTGGGTTTTGAAGCCGCGGTGGAATGGCTGGCCGACACCGTCCGGGAGCAGCACGGGATTCTCATCCAGGTGAGCAAGGACTCCTACCATAAGCCCATGAACGACGAAATCCGCGTCCTGCTGTTCCAGGCGGTGCGGGAGCTCTTGTTTAATGTGGTGAAACATGCCAAAGCCCAGGTGGTCAAGGTGTCATTGAACCGGGAAGGGACGAACCTGCGGGTCCAGATAGCGGATGACGGCGTGGGGCTGGGAATCGCCCCGGACAGCGCGGCTGCGGCCGCCCAGGGATTCGGGCTGTTCAGCATCCGGGAACGGCTGAAACATCTGGGTGGGTATATGGAGATGGAGTCCGAGCCGGGCCGCGGGACCCGGGTTACCTTAACAGTGCCGTTGAAGTACTGAACCTGGATTATGAGGCAAATAATTATAGGTATTTAGTAACTTATTTCTATGATTCGTGCTTTTTTCCGGCAAAAAATTATCTAAAAACCTTTTGGTTCCGGCTTTTCCGGGTTCGGTAGGAAGAAAATTAACCACCAAGACACAAAGAACACAAAGGTTCACAAAGGGAAAAATATTTCTTGGTGTTCCTTGGTGTCCTTTGTGTTTTTGTGGTAAATCTTTGAAGGTTTTTGGATCATGCCCCCAGGCAAGATTGCCTGGAAGACTTGAAGTCACCCAATCATACCAAGCATTCCTTAATCCAGGTCATTCGTCCAAGGCCCTACCAGATTGCCGCCGGTTATGAAGATTGTAACGATGCCGATTTTCTTCGTATAGACCCTGCCCCCAGGCCGGCTCTGGGCAAAGACCATCAGGCAGGGGCCGGCCAGTCCATGCTGTCCAGGCTGGAGAATGACATCCTGGGCAACGAGGCTGTTCAAAATCTGCAAAAAATACATTTTGATGGCAATTAGTGCTATCCTGCTTACGGCAGGATGATTGGGAAAAAAAGAGGAGCTTTTTCGGGATTGAACCCTCCGATGGAAGGTTCCAGACCCCTTTTTTAACCCCGGTGGTCAAGGCTGCTGCATAATCTCGGCTAAAAGCAAATCCCGCAAGAGAGGAAGAGTAATTTGACCCCCCCCTTCCTATGGCCGCCGCCGGTGAAACCGGGAGAGGTGGTGGCGGTGGCTGCGCCGGCCAGCCCCATTTCCCAGTCCGCCTGGGCAAAAGGGGTGCGCCTGCTTAAGGATTGGGGTTTCATCGTCAAGGTGGGGCCGGAAATCTTTCACGCCCGGGATTGGGGCCGGGACACCGATCTCCGGGTGGCCCGGCGTTTCCAGGAAATCTGGCTGGACCCGGAGGTGAAGGCCCTGGTGGGTGTCCGGGGGGGCTACGGGTCCCTGAAGATCATATCCCACCTGGATTTCGGTCTCCTGAAAACCCAGCCCAAGCGGCTGGTGGGCTTCAGCGATCTCACCAACCTCCTCTGGAGCCTGCACCGCCATCTGGGGCTGGTGACCTTTCACGGCCCCAACGTAGCCCAATTGCCGCAGTTGACCCCCGGGGCCCGGGAAGATTTTTATGAGTGGCTGACCGCTCCGGGGCCCCGGACGGTGGATTACCGTAACCTTACCGTTCTTCACCCCGGGGTGGCGGAAGGTCCCCTGGCCGGCGGCAACCTCACCACCCTGTGCCATCTGACGGGCACTGCCTTTGCGCCCCGGTTTCGGGATTACCTGGTGTTCCTGGAAGATCACAACGAAGCCCTTTACAAGGTGGACCGCATGATCCATCATCTCCTCCTGGCCGGGGTCCTGGAGGGCGTCAAAGGCGTCGTCCTGGGGGCTTTCACCAACTGCGGCTCCCGGGAAGGTTTCTTTGAGGTCGCGACCGCGTCCCTGGCGCCTTTGGAGGTTCCAGTGCTGGCGGACCTGCCGGTGGGCCACCAACCTGACAATCACACCATGCCCCTGGGGGCCTGGGCACGCATGGATTCCTCCTCTGCCGGCTTCTCGTTGTTGCCGGTGGTCAGCGGTCAGTAGTCAGTTGAGGCTCTTGCAAAATTCCCTTTTGTGCTGATTTTTTCTGGAAACTGCTCCCCACATACCCATTGGCGCCGGTGTTTCGCCGATGAGGGCGCCGGTTAAGCGATATTATCCATACACCGCCCGGGGCGGCGGCGCTACATTTTCTCCACCCCTTATACCAAAATGCGACCAAACAGGTAATTTGGTGGTAGTCGCAGGCTTTCCCGTGAAAATCCGTTTCACGAACCTTCACCTCAGTTGCGGGTACGGCAAGCCGCGCCCCTTCCAGGGAAGAAATGTAGGGTGGGCACCGCCCACCCATTCCTCTGTTTCCAATGCAACAAACTCAAGTTTCAATTTGCTGATAATCCTTGTCTTTTTAACCGAAAACCGAAAACCGAAAACTGAAAACGGTATTATATAGTCGCTGGGCTTTGGCGGATGGGCAATTTCCCTGGTACTGAAGTATCTAATGTGGTAAACCAAAACCCATGCAAGCCAACCGCGGCCATGTCCGGCTCATCCTGCTCTGTTTGTGGGTTGCCATCTTGGGCTGCCGGGCTCACCTGACGGCCCTGCCCCCGGGGATAACCTTGCAGCCGGGGCGGTATCTGACTGCGGTTTTTCAGGCCCCGGAGTTTGTCCCCGACCAGGTGGTTTATTCCCTGGAAACCTTTACGGTGGACGCCACCCAGGGGGTGGAGGCCCAAACCTTCCAAGCCCTGCTCCGGACGGAACTGGCCCGGGCCTTAGAGGCCAACGGCCTCAAGCAGGAAGCCTCCCAGGAGGCTTGCCGGCTTTCGGGTTCCGTCCAACTGGCGGCCCTGCGGGGGACTCGGCTGCGCTTCATCTTCGGCAGCATCTCGGTTGAGCTGATCGTTTTCGGAACCATCACCCGGGGGGAGGAAATCCTTTTTGCCTTTCAGGACCGGGTCAACATCACTTCCCCCACCAGGGCGGGCACTGCCGCCCCCAAGGAGGTGGAGATCCTCCTCCGGCAAGCCGTCCAGACCTTTGCCGCCCATCTCCTCAATGAACTGCTGCTCCGGAAATTGCCCCCCGAGGGTTAGGGGAATACTTGACGGAGCCTCTGTGCCCGCTTAACGTAACATTTCTCAGGATGGACAGTTTAGGCGGGCACGGAGGCCCGCCCCACGGAGGTCCACCAATGACGGCGGCCACGGGCCCCTGCCCTCCCTTCAGTTCTCTCCCTAAAAATCCATATACGGCCCGCGCTCGAGGCCCCGCAGGTGGCAGACGTCGTTGACCAGAAGGATGTGCCAGGTGTCGCCCACCCGCTTAAAACGGTTGACCGCGGTGGTATCCTGGCCGAGGCGCCAGAAATGGGAGTTGTCCAACCCGATGAACGCAGCGATGAGAACTTTGTTCACGGCCCGGTGGGCTGCCAGCAACACCACCTGATCCGGGTGACGCCTGACCACTTCCGTCACCGCGGCCATGGACCTGGCCCGGACCTCGTCCAGGGTCTCCCCGTTGGGGAAGCGCACTGTGTGGGGGGCGATCTCCCACTGCCGGTAGAGGTCGGCGAACTTCACTTTAACCTCTGTCAGGGGGACGCCTTGCCAGCCGCCGTAACAGAGATCGCTGAGTCCAGGCAGATCGGTTACTTCCAGCCCGTGGTGCCGGGCGATAGCCTCCGCGGTATCCCGGGAGCGGGAAAGGGGAGAGGTATATGTCGCGTGAATGGTCTCGCCTTTGAGCCACTCCCCCGCCAGCCGGGCTTCTTCCCGTCCCTGGTCATTTAAAGGAATGTCCACCGAGCCCCGAAAAATCTTGTCTTTATTCCACGGGGTCTGGCCGTGGCGCACCAGGATCATCAGGGTCATGATGTTACCCCCATTTTGGTTTACCAGTAGCTGTTTGACGCCATTTCAAGGCAAAACCCAGGCTAGGAGAGGAGGCGCACTTCCGAGCCTGGGTCGTGCCATGGGCTTTAATCTCTGACGATGTCCCAGTTAAGCGCGAAGGTATTGTCATAGAGGGTGTATTCAAAGCCCATCATTCTCCCGACTCCAGGAGACCCCCCCTCTTCAACCTTCCAGAAAAGGAGGTAAATGCCGGGAACCATGCGGGATTCGCCGCTTTTGGGGTCGGGATCGATATTGCGCCAGATCTCCTTTTTCTCCATGACCCGCCATAAGGCGCCGTATTTTTTGCTGCGCACCGTCTGCCCCACGCTGGGCAAGCCCTTTTCCTTGATGATTTTCTCATACTCGTTCATGACGGCCTCCTCTAGATGTAGAGATTGGATCCTTACTTGAAAAATAGGTCCGGTCCCGCCGGAGTCAAGTTAAGTTATATGTTTCACAGACTTTTCCGACTATTAAGCGGGCCTGCCGGACATCAATGCAACGCTGCTTCGATGCGCTCCTTCAAGGCCAGTAGCTGTGATTCGGCTCGGAGGATTTCGGTCAGACTCTGATCCAGTTGTCCCGCCCTGGCCGCGGTGGCCTGGGCGTTGGTCTGTTTCTGGGCCCGGGCTGGTTCCAGGGCCTGGCGGATGCTTTGTATGGTATCGTCAATCTTGGCTACCCAACTCTGGCGGAACTCCCGGGCAATCTCCTGTAAGCGTTGATGGAAATCATAGCGCAGGCGGCCGCAGTGCTTGTCCACCAACTCGGCCAGATTTTCTAAAAGCTTTTTTAGAAGCAACCCTTTGGTTAAAGCCCGGGGCAGGAGAGAAGTGACGGTCATCTGGATAATCTCGAGCCCTACCGGCTCTTCTTTAAATTTAAAACTGAACTTGCTCTTTTCCGTAAAGACTTCCTCGGCCAGGAAACCCCGAAGGGAAAAATCAAAGATGCGGGCCGTTAGTTGAGTCAATCGTTCCAAGATGGCATTTATCCGGGTGGCGAAATCCTGATGAGTTTCTGCAAGTCTTTGGGATAACTTGTCAATTTCCTGGCGCCGCCAGACCGTAAAGATATCCCTCAGGGCGCCGAAGAGATAGGCTTCCATCTCCCTCCGGAGGTCATGGGAGGTGCGGCTCTTCTGATGAAAAGTTTCTTCCACTTCCTTCCGTAGCCGGTCTGTAGTTTTCCCCTTGAAGGCCTCCAAATCATCTTTAAATTCCGCGACCACACCTTTAATCCGCCCGTCCAGCAGCAGCAAGGACATTTCCCGCTCTTTCTCCAGCCCCTTTAATTCCAGGTCGAAGCGGGCGATCTTCTCCTCCAGTTCCTTTAAAGGGATGGCGCTGGCCTGGCTCTCCACCTTGAGGGCCAAAGTGGAATCCGTGATGGCCTTTAAGGCCCCATGAAGGCAAGAGATCAGGAGCACCCGGCCCTTTTCGTGGTAGAGGAAGTGGCGCAGATGTTCTTCAAATCGGGGCAACTGGCTGGCTTCCAGGAGTTCTCGGCCCCCGTTTTTCTTGCCCTCTAAAGCCATTTTGGCAGAGATTGGGAAGATTTTCACATGTTCTGACGCCAGATTAGCTTTCAGCACGTGGGAGGTGAAATCCAGGGCCTCCTGCCGGTCAGCCTCTTCCACGTAGTCGATCTTATTCAGAACCAAGAAAAGTTTATGGACGTACTCCCGAATATCCTTCAAGAAGTCCTGCTCCGCCTCAGACAACGGCGGATCCACGGTCACCACCAAGATGGCGGCATCCACCTGAGGGAGATAATTATAGGCCACTTCCGTATTATGGCTGTAAACGGAGCCCACCCCCGGGGTGTCGATGATGCGCACCCCATCCTTGAGATATGCAGAGGGGTAGGTGATCTCCACTTCCTTCACCTTCTTTTGATTCCGGGGGTTTCCCTTTTCCGTGATGTAGTCCACCAAGTCTTTTGGGGCAATCTGCCGGGCCTGGCCGTTTTGAAAGTGGACCTGAATGGTCAACCGCTCGCTGTAGCCCAAAATGGTAACCACCGAGGTCAGGGGGACGATGGCGGTAGGCAGTAACGCTTCCCCCAGCAACGCGTTGATCAACGAGCTCTTGCCCCTTTTGAAGGCCCCCAGAACCACCAGATTAAAGCGGTTTTGGCGCAGCTTTTCGGCAAGTTGCTGAAGTTTTGGGCACTGCAACTCCGGCAGGTTGGCCAACCTGTCGAGTTGCTGCTCCAGGGCCGCCTGAAGTTCCCCATAAGTCCCCATAGGTGTTCCTCGAAGGGGGCAAAAAAAAAACTTCTGCCCCAAATTAATGGACAGAAGTCATCAGCCGCGCGCCAAATGGCGGGGCGGTTAAGGCGGACTTTATCGCCAACTTGTTGTAAGAATTATCCTTTGATATTAATATGATTGTCAATAGAGGCTCTTGCAAAACTCGTTTTTTTGTCATCCTGAACGAAGTGAAGGATCTCAACCTCTTGTAAATACGAGATTCTTCGCTTCGCTCAGAATGACAAGGGGCGGCAATAAGTAATTTTGCAAGAGGCTCAATATTAAAATTGATTACCTTTAAGATTGAGAAAGTTAGTTTGTGCTTTTTGGCACATTTTCCTTGACCAATGGGGGCGACTGCGTTAGAAGTTTAGAAAATATGTAGGCGATGGAGTCCGCCGGGGTGGAAAACCCAAACCGCAATTATGCTAATGGCTCCTGATCTCACTCAAGTGGAATCAGGGGCTTTTTTGTTGACCGATTCCCTTCCGGTGAATCTTAAGTAGGAGAAGCACGTGGAACAAGTCTGGTACACTGCCGCGGCCTGGATCGGGGTGGCGCTGCTGGCCAGCCTGATTTCCATCCGCATCGGCATTTCCGTGGCTTTGGTGGAAATCTTCCTGGGCTTTGTGGCCGGCAATCTGGGGGCTCACTTCGGTTTCGCCATCTTTCAGCCCAATGCCTGGATCAATTTCCTGGCGGGGTTCGCGTCGGTGGTCCTGACCTTTCTGGCCGGCGCCGAAATCGATCCAGACCCCTTTCGCCGCCAGTTGGTCCCCACCCTGGCCATCGGTTTCGTTTCCTTTCTCTTGCCTTTCTTGGGGGCCATGGCCTGGACTTACTATATTACCGGCTGGGATCTCCAGGCCGCGCAGATCGCCGGCATCGCCCTGTCCACCACTTCCATGGCCGTGGTGTACGCGGTGATGGTGGAAACGGGGCTCAATGAAACCGAACTGGGCAAGCTCATCCTGGGGGCCTGCTTTATCACCGACCTGGGTACGGTGTTGGCCCTGGGGCTGATTTTCGCCAATTATGATTACTGGCTGGTGATTTTTTTGGTGGTTTGGACCCTATCCATGGTGGTGATGCCCCGAGCCTGCCGCTATGTCTTCGCCAAGTGGGGCGGCCGGGTGAGCGAGCCGGAGATCAAGTTCATTTTCCTGGTGCTCTGCATCTTGGGGGCCCTGGCGGTTACCGCCAAAAGCGAGGCGGTGCTGCCGGCTTATGTCTTCGGCATGGTGGTGGCGGGCCTGTTTACCCGGGACAAGGCGCTCATTTACCGCATGCGTACCATTGTCTTTGCCCTGCTGACGCCTTTCTTCTTCATCAAGGCCGGCACCCTGGTATCGCTCCCGGCTCTCATCGCCGGTTTCGGACTGCTGGTGGCGCTGTTCTGGGTGAAAATGGTTGCAAAGATCATCGGAGTGTGGCCCCTGTGCCGGGTCTTCAAAATGCCTCTCCGGGAGAGCAATTACACCACCCTGCTCATGGCCACGGGTCTCACCTTCGGCAGCATTTCGGCGCTATTCGGATTTAATTACGGATACATCAATCAAGCCCAATACTCTATCCTGGTGACGGTAGTCATCGCGTCCGCGGTGATTCCCACCGTAATTGCCCAGGTCTGGTGCCAGCCCCGGGAGGTGGGCCTGAGGCCGGAGGCGGAAGCCCCTGACCGTTAGCCCTGGGGATTTGTTATATCTGCCGGAGAATTATTCTCAAAACCCGGGATGCGAATCCGGCTGTGTCGCTAAATACCGGGTGGGAGGGAAGAGATGTTCCGCAAGATTTTGTTGGCCTACGACGGCTCGGAAGGGGCCGGACGGGCCCTGGAAGCGGGAATCAACCTGGCAAAGCTGCACCGGGCGGAGATCTGGGCCATATCGGTCATGGAGGGGGTGCCCCGTTTCCCCGGCACCATAGACGAGGTCCAGGAGGAAAGGGATTTCGCCATGCGCCGCGACAGCAAGATCCTGGATGAAGCGCAAGCCCGGGCCCGTGAGGCCGGGTTGGAGTTGAAAACCCTGCGCTATTCCGGGCACCCGGCGCAGACTATCGTCCTCGCGGCCCAAGAGGGGAACTTCGACCTGGTGGTCCTGGGGCATAGCGGACTCTCAGGGGTCTGGACCAAGTTCCTGGGCACCACCGCGGAAAAGGTGAGCCGCCATGCTCCTTGCAGCGTGCTCATCGTCAGATAATTTCTTGCAGCCCGGATGCGGCTGAAAATTCAGCCGGCGCCGGGGGGATTTGAGGCCGGGAACTCTTGACAACTCCCCCGATTATGGATAAAAAATAAGTTGGTATTGGGGGATCGTCCAACGGCAGGACTGCAGCCTCTGGAGTTGCCTATCAAGGTTCGAATCCTTGTCCCCCAGCCAGTTTGATTACCACACTCCCGGGTAGCTCAGTTGGTAGAGCGGGTGGCTGTTAACCACTTGGTCGGCGGTTCGAGTCCGTCCCCGGGAGCCAGATATCAAAAAGGCCTTCTTTCGTCGGAAAGAGGGCCTTTTCTCTTTGGTAGGCCAGGTTGGTAACTGCCGGCAAATCAAAGGGTTTTCGGTAAACAGGGGTGAGCCTGCCGTCCTTCCAGGTGGAGTTCGAGAATACAAAATTGAGCAAACGAGGCTTTCGTGCATATCCTGTTTTTCATATAGAATAACAGCATGTTGCGCCAGTTAGAGAATGCGCCTACCCTCTTCCAGACAAACGTGGTTGGCATTTCAAGTTTTAATCTGCTGACAATCCTGGTCTTTTTAACAGAAAACAGAAAACCGAAAACAGAAAACAGAAAACCGAAAACAGAAAACGGTGTTATTGGATAATCACGGTTAGAATCAGTATCGTCATGCCGCCCTTAATGCCTCCAGCAGCGGCATCCGGGCGGCCTTGAGGATTATGTAGGGTGCGTCTCACGCACCGACATAAGACCTCTACAATTGACGAAAAAAAATGGTGCGTAAGACGCACCCTACATAAAGGCCCCCTTCCTGCCATCTCCGGTTGCCGGGTAGGTTTGCGCCCTTAGCCGGACCGGGCGGGGGATAACTCTCCCCTTTTCTTCAAATAATCTCGTCTGTTATGCCTAGTTCTGTTTCAGATGCAATCAACTCAAGTTAACAGAAAATAGAAAACAGAAAACGGTGTTATTGGATAATCACGGTTAGAATCAGTATCGTCATGCCGCCCTTAAGGCCTCCAGCAGCGGCATCCGGGCGGCCTTGAGGGACGGCAGCAGGCCCCCCAGCAGTCCCATGCCTAAGCCGAAAATCAGGCTTTTCAGTAGGATGCCGGGAGTCAGGGCGAATTTGAAGGACAGCTCGGCAAAGCTGGCCCAGTTGACGGTGGATAGGGTGATGAAATTGAGCAGCGAGGCCGGGACTAGCCCCAGGACCCATCCTAAGAACCCCAACAGCACGGACTCCAGGAGAAAGGCCGCCAGGATGTGCCGGCGCTGAAACCCCAGGGCCCGCATGGTGCCGATCTCCGCGATGCGGGCCCCCACCTGGGCGTACATGGTGACCATGGCCCCCAGAATGGCTCCGACGCTGAAAATCCCGGTGAGCGCCAGTCCCAGGATCCGGATGAAAGTGGCCAGGCGCCGGGATTGGGCCTCATACATATCCACTTCCCTCAGGACCTGCACCGGCAGGCGGGGGTCCCCCTCCAGGCGGACCTTTAGGGCTGGAAAGGAGGCGGGGTCCTGGAGGCGCAGGATCACCGAAGAATAGACGGTGCGCCGGAAGGCCTGGAGGAGCTGCTCCACGTCCCCCCAGATTTCCGAAGAAAACCCGGTGTTGCCCGCGTCGAAGATGCCCACCACCCGCCACTGGCGCATGGCAAAGCGCAGGGATTCGCCTAACCCGGCTCCCTGAAACCGTTGGGCGATCTGCATCCCGGCCATGATCTCCGTGGACCCCGGGCGGGGAAAGCGCCCCGCGGCCAGGCGCACTTCCCGGCGCAGCGGCAGGGATACGGCCTGCACCCCCCGGACGATGACGTTGGCGGGTTTATTGGTGCCCCGCTTGGGCAGGTTCACCAGGACAATGGCTTCACCCGCCACCATCCGGCGGCCTTCCATATCCAAGGCCACCTCCGGCTGTGCGCCGATGATGGCCGCCTGGTCCCGGCTGATGGAGCTTTGGACCTCCGTTTCGCTTCCGGCCCGGAGCACCACCACGTTGTCATAAGAGCCGGTGGCCACCAGGGTCCGGCGCAGCCCCTCCGCCAGCATCAGCACCGCGGCGAACACAAAGACCACCAGGGCCATGCCCGCGGCGGTCAAAAAGGACGTCAGCCGCCGGGCCAGCAGGTTGCGGTAGCTGTAGGAAATGGGGATGGGCATAAAAGACAGTTTTCGGTTTTCGGTTAAAGGGATCAGGAAGGTTATACCAAGACGCTTGCAAAAAGGTATTATACCAAGTTCTGTTTCCAATGCAACAAACTAAAGTTTCAACTTGCTGATAATCCTAGTCTTTTTAACAGAAAACCGAAAACCGTCCTAAAACCCCAAACTCAAAGTTCCGATCAACGCCTGTCCGTCCGCGCGGTTAATAACTTTCAGCTCATTGTAGTACCGGACATTGAGGCCCACGGGGTGGCCGCCGATCTTGCCGTTGTAGGTGGCGCACGGACCCACCGCGATGGTCTGGCCGTGAAAGGCCCCCAGCTTGGCGCCGGCGCCGTGGTCGGCGCTCACCTGCTGATAGACATAGCCCGCCAGCCCCAAGGCGAATCCCTTGGGCAGGTGCTGGCCCAGGAAAAATTCCAGGTGGAATTCGTTGCCGGTGGTGTAGGCCGTGGCCGGGTTGCGGAAGTTCACGGTGTAGCCCATGGACAGGGAGAATTCCTGCCCGTACTTGGGTTGGAGCCAGGTGAGGGCCACGTTGGGCTCCACGGCCCAGCGGTTCAAACCTGTATTCAGCCGGCGCGCGGCATTATAGGCCCCCACGGGTGCGTAGAAATTGCCCATGAACAGGAGGTGCACCTGGCCCAGGTGCCAGCCCAAGATAATCGGGGAGACCACCAGGTCCCCCACGCCGGTGTAATCTCCCTCCCTGGTCAGAGTCCCTTTGGGGGTCGTCAGCGCGCCTTTTAAAAACACGTTGCCGATCCCGGACCAGATAGCCCCCGCGGCGTAGTTGGCTCCCAAAATCTTCCAGGGGGTTACATAGGTGGCGGAGGTCAGGTTGTAGATGGCCCGGCTGCGCAACTCCAACTCCACCTTGCCGGAAAGGAGCAAGATATCGGCGTTGCCCTGGTAGAAATATAGGTCGTTCCGCAGGTAGAAGCCGGGGTCCGGCAGATACCCGGCCATGGAGCTTTGATAGCCCAGGACATACAGGCCGGTGCCGAACTCCGCGGCCCAGACCTGAGGCCGCGGTCCTAACGCCGAAATAATCAACACCAGCAGAATCATCAAAACCTGGCGCCGCCGGGGGTTGGATTTTGCTTTATTCATGTCGGTGCCTCCATCAGGTCGATTAGCTGCCGCAGGGACTGCCCTTTATTGCTGGTTTATGGGCCAGCCGCCGTGGGCGTCAATGGCGGCATCAATTTCGGCCATAAGGCAGATAGTTTCAGCCAGGGCCACTACAATTTTTTGGTAGTGGTGCAGATCGTCAGAACTGAGCGTCCGGCCCTTGCGGTCCTTGAGCCATTTGTGGCAGACCTGGTAGCCCCCGATGGTAAAAGCCCATACATCAGGCGGGATACCTTCAAAATATTGCTCTGAGTTGATATAAACCCGCCCGTGCTTCTCATCATAGTGAACCCCTTCCACTACCAGGGAACCGGAGACCGGATACCGGGTAAGGAAGGTTTCCAGGCGGGGGGATTCCATGAGGTGAAGGGATACCAATTCCGCCCCCAGGCTCGCCAGGGCCTTAAAGAGGGCCTTATTTCCGGTCAAGGGCAGGCGGGGGAAATCCATTTTCAGGAACTCGGCGTAACGTTGCCGGTAGGCGGGGGAATGAAACATGGCGTAGGCATAGAAAAAGACGTCTTCCGGGCCAAAGGTGGCGGCCAAATCATCGGAGCCGTCAGGAGCAAAGCCAAGTCCCAAGAGATTTTCCAGTTCATTTATAAAACCGGTGTTGATATTAATCTTTCTGCCGTATGGCGCTTCCGGTTCGCACAAAGCCAAAAAGGAATTCTGGTTGCCAGGATTATTATTTTGCTTTCTCTCGGGGAAAAGGAAGAGTGGTGTAAAGTAGGTAATGCAAGCTGCATCGGTAAAAAATCTTCCTAGCATTCCATGGGAAGAACTGAATATATGGTCAAATGGTTTACCGGGTGAAATAGACCTGGTAAAGATCAAACAGACATTTTTTCCTGATAAAATATGATCCATAACTTCAGGCCGGGGCATACAGATAAACCCACGGGTTTGACCGGTATAATAAGTGAACCGCATGTCAAAAGGCCGGTAAAGCAACGGCGTTACCAATTGCTCCTTAAGGCCCGATGTTCTCAAGTCCTTTTGGGCCAACTCAACCTTCCAATCCCGCACGTCCTTTCCCAGGCGATATTTCTCCCTGGCCGTTTCCGGGTCCAACTTGGCGAAGTCCAGCGCCGTGTCCATTACTTCCTGCCGGGTCCAATGAATGGCGAGGTTATCCCTGGCGGTTACTATACCTACGGAGTTCACCGGGAAGATTTCAGGGACCGGCCAGCCCCGGTCATATTCGGCCCGCAAGTGCGTTTCTTGGGGCACAAACAGATAATAGGGCGAGTGGGGTTGAAGCTCACGCCAAGAGGTTGCTTTAACCTCCATTTCGGCAAGGGCCGCATATTTCCCCTCCCTGAGGCCCCACAGGTCGGCTTGATAGACCCGAGCCGGGCCTTGCTCACCGGGCTTCTTAACAAAAATGCCGATGGCCACTCCCTGCTGAATGTCAAAGACATTTTCATCCCTGGAACCGTCCGGGCAGACCTCTTTCTTTTTGGAGTTGCCGTGGAGGTTCAACAGGTAGATTTCGCTAAAGCTCTGCATTAACTGTTGTCGCATACCCCGGAAAGTCGGGTTGTCCAGATAGCCGTGATTGGTAATCATGGCCAGGATACCCCGGCCTGTCTGGGTTATGCGCCACTGGCCCCACCTAAGAAACTTGACGTAATCGTCTTGCAGCCATTTGGGGTTCTTCTCTCCCAAGGGCTTGCCGTCCAACTGTTTATAGTCTTCAATCAACCTGCCTATGAAGGTCCGCAAAGTTTTGGTCTTGCCCGTTACGGGGTCAACTTCTCGGCTCACGCTGGCATTGGCGGAGTGCCCCGCATAAGGCGGATTCCCCAAGATAACCTCAATGGGGTCGTCTTTCTTAATCCGGGCGGCGGCGTTGCTTTCCTCCGTGATGTATCCGATGGGGCCTAATAAGGCTTCGGCCTTTTTTATGCCCTCATCCAGGGTATTGGTGAGATAGACCCCCAGGCGTTGCCCCGGCGGGAAGTCAAAGCCCTTCTCCTTGAGCAGCAGCCCCAGCTTGAGGTGAGCCACGGCGTAAGGGGCCATGAGAAGCTCAAAGCCGAATATCCGGGGCAAGAGGCTTTGAGAGACGTAAGAAGCCCAGCCCCCGGCCTGTCCTTGAGCGCACAGGGTGTCGTAAATCAGGGCAATGACGCTGTGGAGAAAGGTCCCCGTGCCGCAAGCCGGGTCCAGAATCAGGGTGTTCCGGTCGGCCAATCCCCAGGGGCGGCCAAAGCGCTCCTTGAGCAAGTAGTCAATGGCCCTCACGATATATGACACCACGGGTTCAGGGGTGTAGTAAACCCCCCGGACTTTGCGCTTTTCCGGGTCATAGGCGGCCAGGAAGGTTTCATAGAAATGCACTACCGGGTCTTTTTCCAATGACCCCCGGCCAAAATCAGACATAACCGCTTCCAGGTCGGCAGAGTTAAGCAGGGCTACCATGTCATCGACAACCCAAGAAACGGTAGGGGGAACCTCTGGCCCGGCCAGATGATAAAAGAGCCGCTTGAGGAAGGGATTGGTTTCGGGAAGTAGTAAGGCGGCGGTTTCTCGCTTAAACTCCCGGCCCGGCTCTACGCTCACCTTGGCGGCAAACAGGCCATAGGTAAGGGTTTGGGCGTACATATCGGAAAATTGCTCTGGGGAGAGATTGGGAACCAGGGTCTTTTCAAAGGCGGCCAGCCAGCCCTTGAGGGTTCCCGTGTCCGGTTCGATTTCCAGGGTCTTGAGCGCGGCATTGTGCATCAGACCGGCCAGCTTCGCCATTCTCAGGGCGAGTTCCTTGGCCGTGCCGATGGACGGGAGCTTGAGGGCCAGGAATTGGGCCAGTAGCTCCCCCACGGCGTTCAAAGATTCTTTCTTTGTTTTGACCCTTCCATCTTTTTCCACGCGGCCCAAGGACACCACGGCCCGGCGTTCACCGTTCACATACCAACGAAATTCCAGGTAGTCGGTAAGAATGAGGTTAGGCAGGGCTTCCCGATAGCGTTTTAGCTGGGGGCTTTTTTCCTCTGCATCCAGGCCGACCCCCACGTCCTTGGTTTCCAGATACCCCAGGAGGACCGGCCCCCGGTAAACCGCTATATCGGGCTTGCCGCAATCGGTAACTTGCCGGGGTTCATTAGTGGCCGTGAGGCGTTCCCCAAGGGATTCAAGGAGGGTCTTGAGGGTAAGGCGGTGTGTATGCTCTGAGGCGTTGCCCCTGGCCAAATCAGCTTGCAGGGTTTGGAGATAGGTTTTAAAGGGGTCTGTCATCGTCTATCCTCAAAGCTGAATTTCCCCAGCCGGATAATTCCGCTGCAAATCCTTTATAGCACAAAAGCATAAATGATTTACCCTTCCTCCGGCCCAGTCCGAATTCTTACTTCAGGGATGGACTTCAGGTGCAAATCGCGTTGGGGAAAGGGCATCACAATGCCATTGGCCCGAAAGCGTTGCCAGATGCCCCAGAGGAGGTCGCTCTTCACCGAGCCGACGCCATTTTGCGGATCATTGATCCACGCCTGCAGTTCCAGGTTGACGGCATTTTCCCCAAAGCCTGCCAACAGGCAGTTCGGCTTGGGGTCCCGCAGGACCCGCTTGACGTCCGCGGCGGCTTCCAAAAGCAATTGCCTGGCTTTCTCCAAATCCGAATTGTAGGCAATGCCGACGGGCACTCTTAACCGCACCAGGTCCTGACTATGGGACCAGTTGATCATCTCCCCGGTAACCAGGTTTTCGTTGGGGATGAGATGTTCGGTGCCGTTCCTGGTCAAGACCGAGACATAGCGGCTCCCCAGGAAATTGATCCGGCCATAGGTGTCCCCCACGGTTATCACATCGCCGGGTTTGATGGATTTGTCGGCCAGGAGGATGAAACCGCTGATCAGGTTGGCAAACACTTTTTGCAGGCCGAAACCGAGCCCCAACCCCAACGCCCCGCTGAAGAGGGCGAAGACGGTGAGATCAATCCCCAAATAATGCAAGACGAAAACACCCGACGCGGAAAAGAGAAAAATTCTACCGAGCCGATACAGCAAGACCTTAACTGCCGGAGTCAGGTCCGGCGCCGTCCTCAGGTAGAACCGCCAAATCATCGAAAGGTGCCTTGACAGCCAATAGAGAACCAATACCAGGATGAAGGCCCGGTTTATGGTGAGCATAGAAATCCGCACATTGCCCAGATGAAAGTCAATATGTGCAAGGATATTACGCAAGGGGTCAAGAAGATGAACGACATACAAAGCGGCCCACAGCCAGATAACTATCTTAAGAATTCCGGCCCAGAACCGGTTTCTCATCTGGCTAGTGCATAATCGCACCCAGGCCAGGGCAATCAAGAGGATTAAGGCGATGTTTAGACCCTCTCGGGGCCAATGGAAATGGTGCGCGGTGCGAGAGGCGATCCAAAGGAAAATAACCGCGCACAAAGGATCAAGAACCTTTAAGAAAGGTGTTTCTGCCCAAGCTTCTTGGAACTCCGGGCATTTGGCCTGTAGGCGGGAAAGCCAGGATTGGACGGCCCTGGTGGCTCTGTGGGCTAAAAGGAGAGCTATGCCGACGATGGCGATTTGGGCCGCCATGGCCCAGGAGAGCACGTGGGTAAAGAAATATTCCCGGACCGGTAACAAAATCTTCTCGACAGAACCGAGGTCAAAAGGAATATTCATGCCACGCCTCCTGTGGGAATTCACCGATCTTCGGGCGGTGAACCGGGGGTTATCTTACTCCCGTGGTGAGGTCACTTCAGGTTGCCGGTGACGTCCACCGCCTCGCTGCCTCCCTGGATGGACAGCGTCTTCCTTGGGGCCCCGGGACTCACATCCAGCTTTTTTAGATCCACAGAACGGAGCATGAGGTTTTCATAAGTCCGGAAATAAAGGACTTTGTTCTTTAGGTCCTTGATGGTAATCCACTGTGTGTAATCGTTCTCTTTAAAGGTATTGTCCCCTGGCCGGATATCGCCTAAGGGGATATCCACGGCATTGAGGATATGCGCGGCCAGATTGACTCCTTCCGCGGCATCTTTCGCCGGCTTGGCGAAACGCTGCATGGTCCAGGCGCGCAGCAACCGGGAAGGCGAGGTCCAATCCCCGGGCAATCCATGCCCGCCGCTCCCCTGGCTGGGGGGGGCCAACACGGCGTTCCCCTGTTTCACCGGCTGCACTTCCGCGGCCCGGACATTGAGGTAATTACGAATATTGAGGAGGTGCCAATCGAAGGGCGGGGAGTTGGTGAGTACGCCCAGGTCGGCATGATCATAAATGCGCAGGCCCTCCTTAACCCATTCGATGACCAGGCCGTTTCCCTGGACGTCATACACGGAGACGTGGATCGGGAACACCTGGCCTTCGGCCTCCTTAAACGGCTTGCCCCAAACATAGACTTTTTGCACCGCCTCCTTTACCTGGGCGGCAGTTTCGAAGTTGGCCAGCACCCAGTTGCCAAAGTCAAGAATAGCTATGGCCTTGCCAGGATGTTTGGCCGCGTCCTCATCCTGATACCTGGTGTAGCCCGGGAGGTAAAGGGCGCCAAACGACAAGCCCGCCTCATTGATACCGTCCACTCCGTATCCGAAGCACTCAAAGGCCAGGAAGCCGTATTTTGAGGTCCATTTAGCCCCCGGCTTGCCGCCGGGCGCGTCGCTGGCCCGTTGCTCGCCCCTGGGATGCAGGACGAGTTGATAACCAGGATTCCAGCCGAATTCCAAGGACCTGCCGATAACCAGGCCGCCGTCCTGGACCTTGAGAATGAATTCGGTGCAGGCCGCCGCCGGGGGTATCTGGGCCATGACCAGGGCCAAGGCCAGGAGGACCACCGCCACACTTGAGGATTTCACTTTCACCGCCGTCTCCTTTTTCTTCAGTAATTTCCTGCGCAGGTTGGCGGCGCCGGACTCCGGACCGGTTAACCCGGACCCGGAGATCGGCGCCGCCAAGCAAACCCGGCTTACTACTCAGAGCATAAAATATGTTGCGTTGATGTAGGGGCGGGTTTAAAACCCGCCCCTACGTTGCCCAACACCGATGCAACACAATTAATGCTCCGAGTAGTACCTTTTCCCGGAGCAGATCACTGGTTGGGGTTGGGGACCACGCAGTAACTCAGGTCGGACCCCTGGTAGCAGGGCTGGTAGTAATTGCCCCCGTCATAGTAAAAGTTCTGGTTGTTCACTATCAAAGGCTGCGCGCTGGCCGGCAGGGAGGCGATGGCGGAGCCGATGGCCAGTCCCGCCGCGGCTCCCACCACGGCCCCGGCCGCGGCCGCGCCCCAGCCGCCACCGCCGTATGGGCCCCAACCGCCGCCGCTGACGTTGACGTTGACGTTGTCGGGCCGACGCCAGTTGGGATCATAGGGGGGGCGATGGTCCGGCCCTTCGCCTCGTCCCCCTTCGCCGGGGCGGTCCCCCTGCGGACGGAAGCCTTCCTGATGGCCTCCTTCCCCCCGAAAGCTGCCGCCGCCGAAACCGCCGCCGCCCCCGCCGCCGCCATGGAAGCCGCCGAAGCCGCCCCCGCCGCCGCCGCCATGGAAGCCGCCGCCGCCCCCCCGAGCATAAAGATCCTGGGTCAAGAGGGCCACAGCCGCCAGAGCGATCAAGCTTACCACCAACACCGACTTTCTAACCGGTCTCAGTCTCATGGCTTTTCTCCTTCCTTTTTAGGCTGGGGGGCTGCAGCCGGAGCCGCGGCCTTGGGCTTGGCCGCCAGGAACTTGATTTGCTGGGCCCCTGGGGGCGGTTTAAAAACAAACAACTTGTCCGGCAGCTTGGCCGTCAGGTTCCAGCGGGCAATATAAGCGCTCCAGGTGGGGGAGTGAGGCAGGCGCTTTTGGGTCATCACCACCTTGCGGGGCAGGGGCTGGTTACCGGTTTGCACCCAGATTTGAATGTGCAGGTCATCCCGGTCGAAGGCCAGGTGGTGGCAGGGAATGCCGTGCACCCGGTGCCGGCCGACATAGAGGGCATGCTGCACCCCGGCTTTCATCAGGTCGCTGAGATTGGCGCAGGCCAGGTCCGCCAGGGCCACCCTGAGGCCGTATTCCTTATGGGCCTGGTCCAGTGCCGCGTCGATGGAGCCGGGCACGGTCATAGCGGCATAAAGGTTATTGGGTTTTTCGTATAAAGTGAGACTCTTGCCGTCGTAAAATAATTCTTTATTTTCCAGGTCTCCGGCAGCCACCACCTTGAGACGGTCGGGACGCCGGGCGAAGAGCTCCAGACCGAAGGCGTACTGGAGTTTCTTGCCGTCCTGGTAAACCCGGTCGTCCACCACCTCCGCCTGAAAGGCAAACTGCTTTTGCGCCTTCAAGAAGTCGCACATCTGCTGCAAGACCTTGAGGGGATCAGGAGTCGGCGGCGGCTCCTTTTTGGCCTCTTGGGCGCTCCAGCCGGGGGAACCCAGCAGCATGGCGCCCAGAATGGCCATTGCCAAAAAAACTTTGCCTCTCATGGTGTCTCTCCTCTCACTGGCAATTAGTTGCAATATTCCCCTCCCCGGAGAGAGGTGCAAAAACCTTATAAGGTTTCCGCCAAGAACCCAAACTAAAAATGAGAACCGAAAACTTTATTTAACCCACCTTGGTAAGGGCTTCGGCAATCCCTACCCGGGAGGCCCGCCAGGCCGGCAGCGCCGCGGCCAGGAGGCCCACCCCCAGGGACACGGCCAAGCCCAGGACCAGGGTTTCCTGAGTCAGGTAGAAATAACCGAAATATTGGGTGACGGTGGCGGGAAACGCCTGGAGCGCGGGATAGCTCAGGGCCAGTCCGGTAACGCCGCCCAGCGTGGCCAGGATGAGGGATTCCCCCAGGATGATCCCGGAAAGATGCCGGGGCCGGAATCCCATGGCCTTGAGCACCGCGTATTCCTTGGCCCGCTCCCTGGCCCCCATGGCCATGGTGTTAGCCAGCACGATGAGGATCACCCCGATGACCATCCAGGAAACCACCTGGATGGCCACCAAAAGGGCCTCCGTCATGCTGACGAAGCTCATCTGGAAGGCTTTTTCGGTTTCCGTGAGGGTTTCCGCCAGGGAATTTTTAAACAGCGAGTCGATCTGCTCGGAGACGGGCGCGGCCAGGTCCGGCCGGGCCACCTGCACCAGAAACCACCCCACTTTATCGGCCATTTCCGGGTTGGTCTTCTTCAAACTCTCGTTGAGGTAGTCATAGTGAAAGAGAAACTGGGTTTCATCGGTGGTGGGCTCCTGGCCGGTGTAGATGGCCCGGAGGATGAAACGATACTCTCCCTGGAAATAGGTGCCTTTGAGGATGATGGAATCCCCCAGGCGCCAGCCGTAGCGGTCCGCCAGTTTGCGCCCCGCCAGGCAGCCCCGGCGGTCCTGGACCAGGGCCAGCCGCTGCTCCGGGGGCATCAGAAATTCCGGGAAACAATCCAGGGCAGCAGGCAACGACGTGGCGAACTGGGGGAAAAAGTGCTTCTTGTCGATATAGATGCCTTCAAACCAATAAGAATAAGCCACCCTGGTCACCCCGGGCACGGCCTGGATTTTGGAGAGATGAGACAGGGGCAAGGGAAACATCAGGGATATGGCATGGCGAGTCACCAACCTGACAGGCGAGGAGGCCGCCACCCCGGCATACCAGCCTTCCACCACGGTGCGCAGCAGGGCAAAGGCCAGGATGGCCAGGGCCATCCCCAGGACGGTGAGCACGGCCCGCAAGGGGTGCCGCAGGGTGTTGCGCCAGATGAGTTTGAGCATCAGTAACCAGTAATCAGTAATCAGTAATCAGTAATCAGTAACCAGTAGTCAGTAGTCAGTAACCAGTAATCAGTAACCAGTAACCAGTAATCAGTAATCAGTAACCAGTAGTCAGTTTTTAGTTTTGTGGTTTGCGTTTCTCATTCCGAGTCTTCTTAGCTTTTTATATGCCACCGCCAAGAGAGGAGTAGTAGGGTAACGGCTTGGTATGTCCCACTGGCCACTTACCACTGGCCACTGCCTCATCCCACCTTCCCTAGCGCCTCGGCGATGCTCACCCGGGAGGCCCGCCAGGCCGGCAGCAGGGCGGCCAGAACGCCCACTCCCAGGGAGACCCCCAGCCCTAACCCCAGGGTGGTCCAGGTGAGGGGAAAGACGCGGAAATACTGGCCCAGGGAGGTACGGACCAGGCGCACCGCGGGGAAGGTCAAGGCCAGGCCCAAAAGCCCCCCGGCCAGGGCCAGGATCACCGATTCCCCCAGGATGAGGGGCGCCAAATGCCGGGGCCCAAACCCCATGGTTTTCAGCACCGCGTATTCCCCCCGGCGCTCCCCGGCGCTCATCACCATGGTGTTGGCCAGCACCACCAGGATGACGCCGATGACCACCCAGGAAACCACCTGGATGGCCATGAGGATGGCCTCGGTCATGGATACGAAGCCCATGAGAAAGGCCGCTTCCGTTTCGGTAATGGTCTCCGCCAGGGAATTCTTAAACAAGGAGTCCACTTCCTGGGCCACCACCGGCGCCAGTTCCGGTCGGGCCACCCGGATGAGGAACCAGCTAACCTGGTCGGTCCGGGGGGAGGCAATTTTCTTCATGCTTTCATTGAGGTAATCCCAGTGAAAGAAAAGACGGCCCTCATCCGTGGTGGCTTCCCGGCCGGAATAAATGGCCCGGATAATGAACCGGTACTCGCCGGGATAGACGGTGCCCTTGAGGATAATGGCGTCCCCGATCTTCCAGCCGTAGCGCCCCGCCAGGAGCCTGCCCGCCGCAGCCCCCTGGCGGTCTCGGAAAAAGGCGAGCTTTTGATCTTCCGGCATGAGGTATTCCGGGTAGAGCTCGAGGTAATTTTTCGCATCCACGCAAAACTGGGGGAAAAAGTGACGTTCATCAATATAGACGCCGCCGAACCAACTGCCGTAGGCCACCCCGGTAATCCCCGGCAGGGCCTGAATCTTGGTGAGATATGCCAGGGGCAGGGGGGAGATCAGGGAAATGGCGTTGCGGGTCACCAGGCGGACGGGGGAGGAGGCTGACACCCCGGAATACCAGGCCGCCACCATGGTGCGCAGCAGCGTAAAGGCCAGGACCGCGACGGCCATGCCCACCACGGTGAGCGTGGCCCGCAACGGGTGCCGGATGGTGTTGCGCCAGGTGAGTTTAAACATGGTTCAAAGTTCAAGGTTCAAAGTTCGAGGTTCGAGGTTTTAGGTTTTAGGTTTTAGGTTCTGGGTTCTTGATTCAAGGACTTTTAGAGTTTTAAATTAGGTCCCATATAAAATCATAAAATCCAAATTCATTTAGCCAAGACCCAAGAAAACTTTGAACCTTGAACTTTGAACTTTGAACCTCTATCCTTCCCTCGCCAGGATTTCCACGGCCTTCAGTCCCACCGCGGTCAACCGCTGCTCCGCCAGGCGCATGAGCCGGGGAGAGGTAAAAGCAGTCGCGCCGGTGATGCGGTTGGCGAACACCGCGCACACCCCGCCGGCCCTTAAAGTAAGGGTGGACACCTGGGCCAGGGTGAGGTACGCGGACATCTCCATTTCCAGGTTTAGGACTCCCATCCGGCTCAGGCGGGTTACCTTTTGGGGGTCCAGGGTGGGAAATCCCGGCGCGGGTCGCGCCTGGCCGGCGTAAAAATCTCCAGTGGTGCAGGTTACGCCCACGTGATGCGGGATCTTAAGGGCCGCCGCGGCTTCCTGCAAGGCCCTCAAAACTTGGGGATGAGCCAGGGCGCGAAGTTCCGGCGGCGCATAGTAATGGGTGGTGTTTTCATCCCGGAGGGCCTCGGAGGTGATGATAAGGTCGCCCAACTGGATGCGCTCCTGCAGCGCCCCGGTGCTCCCCAGGCGGATGAAGGTTGCGGCCCGGACGCAGTTGGCGGCTTCCACCACCGCGATGGCGCTGGCCGCAGCGCCGATGCCCGTGGCCATCACTGAAACGGGGATGTTTTTATAAGTTCCGGTGAAAGTAAGGAATTCCCGGTTCTTCCGCCGCAGCAAGATTCGGTCGAAACGCCGGGCGATCTTCCTGGCCCGGTCCGGGTCGCCGGTGGTGAAAATATAGGGCGCCAGGTCGCCGGGGCCGCAGTCGATATGGTAAAAGCGGCCTTGGGCATTGGTGGGGAGGCTGATTTCCGGCGGCATGGGAGGTTTATAACCTGTCGTAGTTTTTAAAATGGGGCGCAGGGCGCACCCTACTTGTCGGCTTGGTTCAGAAGCTGGCCTTTGATGAGCCGCCGGATGGTGGAGGCGTGGCTTGCTGCCTCGGGGTCATGGGTGACGATGATGATGGTCTTCCGGAATTCCTGGTTGAGGCGGGTCAGGAGGTCCAGGATTTCCCCCGCGGACTGGCGGTCCAGATCGCCGGTGGGTTCGTCCGCGGCAATGAACATCGGGTCGGTGACCAGGGCCCGGGCAATGGCCACCCGCTGCTGCTGGCCCCCGGAGAGCTGCGCGGGGTAATGGTGGCTGCGGTCGCTCAAGCCCACCAACTCCAGGACCAACTCCACGTGCTCCCGGCGTTCCCGGCGATGCAGGGAAGTGAGCAACAGGGGCAGTTCCACATTTTCAAACCCGGTGAGCACCGGGATCAGGTGATAAAACTGAAAAACGAAACCCACGGCCCGGGCCCGCCAGGCTGCGAGTTCAGCTTCCGCCAGGCCGCCGAGTTCCAGGCCGTCCACGATGAGGCGGCCTTTATCGGCGCGGTCCAGACCGGCGATGAGGTTGAGCAGGGTGGTCTTGCCGGAGCCCGAGGGCCCCATGAGGGCCAGGAACTCTCCCGCCGCGATGTTAAGAGAGATGTCCTCAAGGACCGGCACCTCCTGGCTGCCCCGGCGGTAGGACTTATACAGGTGGGCAATCTCCACCAGGGGAGGCCGGGAGTCGGGAGGAGCGTGGCTCATGATTCCTTGACTTTGATCCGGGAGCCGTCTTTCAGGGAGGCCGGGGGTTTCAGCGCCACCTTATCCCCTTCCTTGAGGCCGCCGGCGATCTCCACCAGGTTTTCCCGGGTAGGCCCGGTGGTCACCGAAACCCTTTTAACCTTATTGCCTTCAATGAGAAAGGCATACTTTTGACCATTAACCGTCACCAGGGCGTCTTGGGGTACGGCGAGGCGAGCCTGGCGTTCCGCCGGTTCCAGCGACCGGCTGAGAAAGGCCACCTTGGCGCTCATCTCCGGCAGGATGCGCTCATCCGGTTCCAGGAACTTCACCTTGGTGAGCACCGTGCCCTTAGCCCGGTCCGCGGTGGGCACGATCATGTGCACCTCCCCGGTGAAGCGCTTGTTGGGGATGGCGTCCAGGGTGATCTCGCAGGGCTGCCCCACCTTCACCCGATCCAGGTTGGCCTCGGCCACATCCGCCTCCACCATGAGGGAGGTGAGGTCCGCCAGGGTGGCCACTGCGGCCCGGGCATTCACCGCGGCCCCGAAGGGGGCCACCACTTCTCCCACCTCGGCGTACTTGGTGGTGACCACGCCGTCAAAGGGGCTGCGGATGTAGGAATACTCCAGGGCCACCTGGGCGTTGGCCAATCCGGCCTGGGCCGACTTGATACGGGCCTGGGCCGCGGCCACCCCGGCTTTGGCTTTATTATAGCGGGCCACCGCGGTGTCGTAGTCCTGGCGGGCCACCAGGTCTTTGGCCACCAGGTCTTTATAGCGCCGATGCTGGAGGTTTGCGTCCGCCAACTCCGCCTGGGCCTGGGCCAGGCCGGCCTGAGCTTCTCCTATTTGGGATTCCGCCTGATTCCGCTGCGCCACCAGGTCTTCATTTTCCAGGGTGGCCAAGATCTGCCCTTTTTTCACCCGGCTGCCTTCTTCCACTCCCAGGAAGGCCAGCCGGCCGGTGCTCTTGGAGGACACCGCGGCCTTGCGCTGGGCCACCACATAGCCGCTGGCATTGAGTTGGGTATATGCCTGGGCGGGATAGAGCCGGGCCACCACATAAGGGGTGATTTCCTGGGCCGGCTGCAAGGGTCCCCAGAGATACAGGGCCAGCAGAATTAACAGGGCCGCGCCCACGAGGCCCAAAATCAGGCGGGTCTTGGAGCCGCCCTGGGAGCCGGCCCCGGAGAGGCGCGCCCCTTCCGAACGTTCTATGCGCAGTCGATCCAGATCAGGAAGCAATGGCGGATTACCTGAAAAAAAAGTGGCCTCCCGCCCCATGGGGCCAGCAGGCCATTTAAACGTAACATACCCCGCGGAAAATGACAATCCGGCAGGGCCATGCCTCCGAGGAATTACACCGTTTTCGGTTTTCGGTTATTGGTTTTCGGTTAAAAAGACCAGGATTATCAGCAAATTGAAACTTAAGCTGGTTGCATTGGAAACAGAACTAGAAATTATACCTCACTTTTTCCAAAGGGAAAAAGATAGTGCGCGGTGCGCACCCTGCATCTCTATTCTCGAAACTCAAAACTCGAAACTCAAAAGACCGGCATTATTCCTGGGTACCCTCCCCCGTATGGGGATGGGGCGGCTCCACCGGGGGCGGCGGCGCCGCGTAACTCATGGTGAACCGGAAGTTCGGGAAACTGCGGGGCAGGCGCATGATATTGAAGACCATGACGCCGATGGATAAACGGTCCAGCCAGGAAGACATGGGCCAGCCCAGGTGCACCACGATCCGGCGGTCGGCAAACTCGTACTCCATCACCCGCAGCAGCGCCACCAGCCGGTGATACAGGCTCAGTCGCAGCAGCGGGAAGCGGAAATGGTTGGGCCCCATTTTGGGGGGAATCCCGGCCCGGGGGGAATAGAAGGTGATAAACGCGGTATTGTCTTGTTTCTCAGCCCCCGCCTCCCCTGACCGCCGGAAGTAGAGGTGCACGTCGGGTGCGCTGGAATGGGCCAGATAGAGAATCATCTCCATTTCATTGTCGCCCTTCAAAATCTCCTGCTTCTCCGGGGCCCTCTTCCGGGCGATGAGCAGGCCGCCCACCAGCACCATGCCGGTGACCACGGCCCACAGCAAGGTGCCGTGGGGTTTCTTCATGGCCAGGAAAATGAAACAGCTCAGGAAGATAACCCACATGATCAGGGTTACCAGGCGGCTGGTGTAAAAATGGATGACCTCTTTCTTGCCCATAAAGTAGCGATAAATGATCAGGGCCCCCATGTTGATGCAAAAACTGGCGATGAGGCCCAGGGCGTACATATCCGCCAGGGTCTCCTGGGCCCCCGCGGTGATGAAAATGATCATGGAGAAAAACGCCGCGTTAACCAGATGAATGCGGTACAGGGACTGGCGGCGATTGGTGGCGGTGAGCCAGTGAAAGCCGTAGCGGTGGGCCACCCGCTCCATGAGCTCGCTGGAGGCCACGAACGCGGTGTTCACCGCCATGGTGAGGGTAAAACTGGCCAGCGCGGCCACCGCCACCCCGAAGAAGGTGCCGTTCACCAGGGTGGCGTAATAGGTGATCAGGTCGCCTTCATGGGCCTTGAAATCAATGGGCGCGGATAAGGCCAGGGCCGCCAGGATGGGGGTAACCAGGCCCACGGTGACGGCCAGGAAGATATAGGACTTGGCGATCTCCCGCCAACTGCGCACCAAGCCCGCGGTCTGGAGCACGGACTCCACCCCGGAGTAGGCCAGGACGCAAGATGCGGTGGACGCGATAAAAATGCCGTAACTGGTGATCCAGGAGCCGGTTTTCAGGCGTTCCCGTGCATGGTTGGAGGCTTCCGTCAGCCGGGCCCAGGATTCGCCGTCCATGGCGATGATCCCCGAGGCGATGAGGTTGAGGAAGATGATGGCCGCGGCGATGAAGATCATGAAGGTAAACCGGGCGTTCTCTTTGATGCCGGTGATGTTCAGCCCGGCCACGGCCCAAATGATTACCAGCACGAAGGCCATCTTGGAATAATGACCCATGCCGAAGAAAAAATTGGCGTTTTCAATGGCGCTCACCGCAGAGATGCACGCGGTGAGGATGTAGTCCACCATGATGGAGGCCACCGCGATAAAGGAGACCACGGGGCCCAGGACCAGGTAGGAGAAGGAATAGACCCCGCCGCCGATGAGCCCGTGGTGTTCCAGGATCTCCGCGATCTCCACCAGCCGGGTGGTCATATAATGGATAAAGACGGCGGTGAAGGCAATAAACAGGATGGCGCTGGGGCCGATGAACCGGTAAGCTTCCGCGGGCGCGTAAAACACCGAGGTGAGCTCGTCCATCAGGGTGATGACCGCCACCGACAGCCAGGTGAGCCACCAGCGGCCCTGATGATAGTAGGATAGCCGCCCGGGTTTGCGCAGCAACAAATAAAAACCGACCACCAGGGCCAGATTGAGGACACCAAGAACGACTATCTTGACAGTCAAGTCACTTGCCTCATTGAAGAATCTGAATTAGCCGGAGAGGGGGAAGGTTACCCCAGGGCCGGTTGTTTGAAAACGGTTTTCGGTTTTCGGTAACAAATAAGCGCTCACCTTGCAGCCAAGACCACAAATTGGCAAACGCGGCCCCCATGTAGGGTGCGCACTGCGCACCATTCCTTATTTTTAGAACAGCCCAGCGCGGCGGTTCCTCATTTTTTCCTTCTTCGCGCCCCGTGGGCCTGAGCCTTTTATATGAAAGTGGATTTTATCAGCATCTTTTTGTTTATCCAGCAGAATTTATTTCCCCGGAGGAGCAGGCGAAGGCAAGGACCGCCGGGACGTAAAAGATGGAGGTGAATTCGGTCCATCAGGGTAATGATGGCAATGGCCAGCCAGGTGAGCCAGATGCGCCCCTGATGGGAATAGGTGAGCAGACCTTTCTGCCGGAGCAGATAAATAAAAAAGATAATCAAGCCCCCATTGAGGACTATCAAGACAAGAGCCTTCACTCGAGTCATCTCCTATCAGGAATCGGCCAGGGCTGTCATGGGAAGACAGCATGGGGCGCTATCATAAAAACTATAGACGCCATGAGCTTTCCGGAGCCCCGACTATGAACGCCAATACTGCCCAAAGACCTGACAAGGTCCAGGGCGGCCGCCGCCAGGCCGATAACCGGGGGCGTTTAAGGAGAATGGGCTTCTGGCACGGGCATCCGTCCGGGGATGGCGCAGGGGGTGGGTGGCTGGAGGTAACCCAGGTGGTATTTTTGGGTCAGGGGAAGAAATGCCGGCTTAAGGCATCCTAAGATGGGCCGACATGGATGCGTTTTGGACGCATCGGTACGCTTGTCAGACATATCCTCCTCCTGCCTACGGGGTTAGCTGACGGGCTCGGGCAGGAGAATTATTGCCCTACCGCATACGCGGATTCGCCCCGACAAATCGGGTCCCCCGCTCCTCCGGTTGGGCACCGGAGAACTCGGCGGTCGGCTTTGAATGGCCGACTAATATTTATTTACTCCTTTTTTCAGAGATGTCAATAGGAATCAGGGAATAGGTGGGCAGTGCCCACCCTACATTTCTTCCCTGGTGGGGGCACGGCTGTACCCTGGGGCGCGGGACCTGGGCGGCGACGCCTGCGCTACCCCCGTCCCTCCCTCAAATCATTTTTTCAAAGGTTATACGAAGTTGAGGCCTCTGCTAAAAGGGCCTGAGCGATGACAAATCAGCCTCAAAGGAAAAGAAACTAGTGGCACAGGCTTCCAGCCTGTGGGTAACTCTTTGGTAAAAGAAGGTTTTTTGCACAGGCTGGAAGCCTGTGCCACCAGATCCCCCCCTGGATTTAGTTCCCCTGTGTACCGGCTGATTTTCGCAGAGGTCTCAAGTTCTGTTGCCAATGCAACCAACTCAAGTTTCAATTTGCTGATAATCCTGGTCTTTTTAACCGAAAACCGATAACCGAAAACGGTATTAACCCTTCAGGGGGCTTGGGCCACCCGGGCGGTGAGGGTTTCCGGTTGGACCTGGAGGAGGCGCACCCCGGGGGGCAGGGTGACCTGGACCTTCAGGCGGTGGCGGCCCGGGGCCAGGTTCCGGGTGTCCACCCCGGCCTTCAGGTCGCCGGGCTTGAGGTCCTTGACCGCGGCTCCGGGGCCCTGGAGGGTGAGGGTGACCTGAGAGGGTTCGAGCTGGGCCTTCTTGGGTCCGGCTGCCACGGGAACCCCGGAAATGGTCCGGGTGACCTCCTTGGGGCCGATGGTGATCTCCGCCAGGATGGGGACCTGCTCCTTGGGGGTAAGGTGGAGATTCTTAAAGTCCACGTCCGTGGCCACGGTGGTGGACTCGGTGAGCAGGCTCAGGTCCAGGGGCAGGGTGGTTAGAAATTTAAGGTCCGCGATTTCCTGGTAAGGACCCTGCACAGTGATTTGGCCCGGCCGGACCTGTACGCCTTTGACCTCCAGACCTCCCGGGGGTTTGCCTTCCAGAACCGGCTGAATCTGCAAGGTCCGGGTAATGGTGGGACTCAAGTTGAGCACCAGGGGATTGGGGGTCACCCGACTCACCACCACGCCCCGGGGGAAGTTGAAATGTTTGGCGCTCAGGGAAAAGGCCAGGCGGCCCGGCTTGGAACCGGAGAGGTCGATGGTATGGGCCTGCCGGGTCTGGGTGAGTTTACGGATCACGCTTCCGGGGCCATTCACCCGCACCTGGAGGGCGGGAGGCACCTCGCTGGTAATCACCAGGTTAGAGGGGATATTGGCCAGTTCCAGGGGCGTGGAGAGGGTGGTTTCCATGCGTTCTTCACTGCCCACCGCGAACCACAGGGCCAACGCCAGGAACAAAGAGAGTAGCTTAAGGGCCTTATGGCGCCCCAAAGATGCGAGCCAGTTTTTCAAGCCAGGTTCCTTTTTTTCCCGCCGGCGGCTCCAGGATGTTGCGCAGGGCCTGCCTTAACTGCAAGCGGGACAGGTTGCGCATCAATCGGCCGCCCTGGGCCAGGGAGATCTGCCCGGAGGTTTCCGAGACCACGATGATTAGAGCGTCGGCATGTTCCGTGAGCCCCACCGCGGCCCGGTGGCGGGTGCCCAAGGCTGGGTCCAGATCGGGATTGCCGGATAGGGGCAGGGTGCAGCCCGCGGCAATGATGCGCTCCCCTTGAATAATCACGGCGCCGTCATGGGTGGGATTGTGGGGCCAGAACAGCGAGACCAGAAGCTCCTTGGTGATGAGGGCGTCCAGCTTCACCGCGCCTTTAAGATATTCGGAGAGCCCGATGTGCCGCTCCAGGACGATTAGGGCCCCCAGGCGCTGCCCGGCCATGGTTTCCACCGCGTCGGAAATTTCTTCCAGAATCAGGGGTTCCGAAGCGTAAGGGGGCAGAAAGGCCTTGCGCCCCATGCGGCTCAGGACCCGGCGGATGTCGGCCTGGAAGAGGATGATGACGATCAACAGAAAGCTGCGCACCACCCCGTCCAACAGCCATTCCAGGGTAAAGAGGCCCAGACTTCGGGCTCCCAGATAGATCAGGAAAATGAGAAACATGCCGGCCAACACCTGGATGGCCTGGGTGCCTTTGAGCAGGGAAATCACCTGGTAAAGCACAATGGCCACCAGGATGATGTCCAGGGCGTCCTGCCAGCGGAGATGTGAGAGAAATTGCCACATGGTCGGTTGTTAGTTGTTAGTTGATAGTTGTATTGACATTAGCCATTAACATACATTAATATGCTTGGTGAAGGAGGGG
>CAZUBT010000022.1:0-43513 GCA_964618815.1 uncultured Desulfobacterales bacterium
ACCGGACATTTTATGTGCTATGAAAACCGGACATCTGTATGTGCTATTGACACAGGCGGAAAGCCCTGGTTGACAAGGACAGGAGATTAGAATAAATAAAAAGCATGGTTTTGCCGAAGAGAAAAATGTACATCCGCACCTTCGGCTGTCAGATGAATGTGGCCGACTCGGAGATGATGGCCCAGGCCCTGGCCGATGATTACGTGCTCACCCACCGGCCCGAGGAGGCGGACCTCTTGCTCATCAACACCTGCGCTATCCGCCGCAAGTCCGAAGAAAAGGTGCGGAGCCTGTTGGGGAGCCTCAAGGCCCTGAAACAGCGCCGCCCCCGGATGATCCTGGGGGTGGGCGGCTGTGTGGCCCAACAGGAAGGTGAGCGGCTGCTGGCCGCAGCCCCCCACCTGGACCTGGTCTTCGGCACCCACGGCGTCTATCGGCTGCCGGAGTTGGTGAGCCGGGCCGCCCAGGGACAGCGGCCGGTGGATCTGGAACTGAGCCGGTGTTTTCCAGCCATGCCCCGAAGGCAATGGGCCTCGTCGTCGGTGCAGACCCTGGTGACCATCATGCAGGGCTGCGACAATTTTTGCGCTTTCTGTGTGGTGCCTTACGTCCGGGGGCGGGAATACAGCCGGGAACCTGGAGAAATTATCCGGGAAGTCCGGGAATTCCTGGAGGCCGGCGGCCGGGAAGTGACCTTGCTGGGCCAGAATGTCAATTCTTATGGCCGGGGCCTGCCGGAGCCCATCACTTTCCCGGAGTTGCTCCGGCGTCTGGCGGCCCTGCCGGGGTTGGCCCGCCTGCGCTTCGCCACCTCTCATCCCCGGGATCTGTCTCCGGAATTGATGGCGGCGTTTTCAGAGCTGGCGCCCTTGTGCGAACATTTGCACCTGCCGGTGCAGTCCGGCTCCACCCGGATTCTCACGGCCATGAACCGGGGTTATACCCGGGAAGCATATCTGGACAAAGTGCGGCAGCTCAGGCGACTTAACCCCGGCCTGGCCCTGTCCACGGACCTCATTGTGGGCTTTCCCGGCGAAACCGAGGCCGACTTTAGCCAAACCCTGGAGTTGATGCGGGACGCGGCCTTTGAGCAGTCATTTTCCTTTAAATATTCACCCCGGCCCCAAACTCTGGCCGCGACTTACCCGGACCAGGCTCCGGAAGAAGTCAAGGCGGCGCGCCTGTCCCGCTTGCAGGCGCTCCAGGATGAGTTGACCCGGAAGGCCCATGCCCGTATGATGGGCCTGGTTAAGGAAGTATTGGTGGAAGGCGAGAGCCGGCGATCCCCGGAGGAGCTTTGCGGCCGGCTTCGGACCAACCAGGTGGTGAACTTCCAGGGACCCGCAGAATTGGTGGGCCGCCTGGCGCAGGTGGAGATTACCGAAGCCCATCCCCATTCGTTAAAAGGCAGACTGGCGGAGGGTTCCCCCGTGAATAACGGCGGATAAGCCTGCAGGCGCCCCCAAGGAGGCTGATATGTTCAGACAAGTGACTGTCTCGGGACTGACCATCGACCCCTTTACCAACAGCCCCATCATGATCCTGAAGGATGTGGAGTCGGAAAAGGCGGTTCCCATCTGGATCGGGTTGCTGGAGGCCACCGCCATCGCCAGCGAATTGGAGAATATCAAGTTCTCCCGTCCCATGACCCACGACCTGTTGAAAAACGTCATGGACGTTATGGCGGTGCAGATCACCCGGGTGGAAGTCTGCGACCTCCGGGACAACACCTACTTTGCCCTGATTTATTTTACCCGGGACGGCCAAGAGGTGACCATCGACGCCCGGCCTTCCGATGCCATTGCCCTGGCTCTGAGGGCCAAGGCCCCCATTTTCGTAGCCGACGTGGTGATCCAGAAGGCCCGCCGGGTGGACCTGTCCGCCAAGGAAGCCATCACCACCGAAGACGCCAAGAAATGGACCGAAATCCTGAAGAGCCTGGACCCGGAAGACTTCGGCAAATATAAGATGTAAAGGCAGTTGCCAGTAGTCAGTGGTCAGTTACCAGTTTTAAAACCTTAAAAAATATTTAATAATACTGACAACTAACAACTAACTGTAATGACAACTAACGTTAGCATTCGATTATGCACAGCGTCAAAGCAGCTTGGATATGGATTCTCATGGATTATCTTCCTTCACCCAAGCACAATAATGTATGCTAAAAACTATTGTCATTACAACTAACAACTAACAACTTGGCCATGATCGACCTGCACACCCATTCCTTAAACAGCGACGGCGAGTTGCTCCCTACGGAGTTGTGGCGCCGGGCCCAAGTCAAGGGTTACCGCTTCCTGGGCATCACCGACCACGTGGACGCCTCCAATTTCGACGCGGTCTTTGCCCGCCTCAAGGCCGCAGCCGTCAGTCTCAAGGACCGCGGCGTGCCTTGCCTGATCCCCGGCCTGGAGTTCACCCACCTACCGCCGGCCTTAATCGGCCCCCTGTGCGCCCAGGCCCGGGCCTTGGGGGTTACCCTCATCGTCATCCACGGGGAGACCCTGGTGGAGCCCGTGGCCCCGGGCACCAACCGGGCGGCCCTGGAAGCGGACATCGACATCCTGGCCCACCCCGGCCTCATCACCCCGGAGGAAGCCCTGCTGGCCAAGGAACGGGGCATCTTCCTGGAAATCTCGGCCCGCAAAGGCCACTGCCTGGCCAACGGCCACGTGGCTAAAACCGCGCTGGCCGCGGGCGCGTCCCTCATCCTCAACACCGACTCCCACAGCCCCGGGGACCTCATCGACCGGGAGCAGGCAGAGCGCGTCGCCCGGGGCGCGGGTCTGAACGAGGCCCAGGTTCAAGCCCTGTTCGCCGGCGCCGAAACCCTGGCCCGGCGGTTGGCCGGGCTGTAGAGACGGTTTTCGGTTTTAAGTTTTCGGTTATAGCCTGATGCTGGAAATTGCTGTAAACTGTAGGGGTGACCCGTTGGGCTGTCCTTTTAGTTACTGTCTTCTGGATGGCGCTGATTTTAACAAAGGATGCGAGTATCGGTAGGTCGGGCCTCCTTGCCCGCCAACCTGAGCCCGGTAAATGGGGACCGGTAAATGGGGACAGACGATATTTTCCGGTCTTGGTTGGACGTGCTTGGGTATTGCCCAACAGCAAGAATTGCCGGCGCCCATAATTTTATAATAATCTTTAAGAAGCTTGGATCGAAAGCTGCGTAAATGTCCCCGACCATTCTGAAGATCGGTCCATACCGCTTCTTCTTCAATAGCAGGGAAGAAACCCGACGCCATGTTCATGTATCCTGCGCGGCAGGGGTGGCCAAATTTTGGTTGGAGCCCATTTTGTCGCTGGCTGCCTATTACCTTCTGTCTCCGCGAGAATTACGACAGATTGAAGATATTGTGAAGGAGCATGAAGATGAATTTAAATCGGCCTGGAACAAGCATTTCTCTCAGTGAAGTGACCAATATTGAGCCGTTGGGTTTTTGGATTCTGGTGGACGATAAGGAATATTTCATTCCTTTTGAAGACTATCCGATTTTTAAGAGCGCCTCCATCCAGCAGATTTTCCAGGTACAGCGTTTATCTCCCACCCAACTCCACTGGCCGGACCTGGACGCGGATATCGAAATCCAATCCCTTGAACAACCGGAGCATTATCCACTTGTCTGGCGGGAGTAGGGGCGCTGGGGGATGGGCGCAGTGTGCCATACAACATCCTTTCGTGTTAGTTGCGTCTTTGCGCCTTTGCGTGAGATATTTTTACGCTTCGTTGTGAAGCCGAAGGGGACCGCCAATTCAATGATATTCCAGTATTTTAGGCTTATCCTGTAAAAAAGTCAGGCGGCATTGTCAGGGAGGACTACCCGTTTGCCTGCTACCTTATCCCGCCTCAAGCGCTTAAGTCTCACCATCCTGGAGTTCTTTCTGCCCCGGCTGTGTCTGTTTTGCGGGGCCGCGGTGGGGGAAAAGGCCCGGATGGCGGTGTGTCCGGAGTGTGAGGGCAAAATCGAGTGGGTGGAGAGTCCCCTGTGCGTCGGTTGCGGCATGGTGTTTCCCTCCAGGGAGGGGGAAGACCGCGTCTGCGGGGATTGCCTAACGGACAAGCCGCCTTTTAGCAGGGCCAGGGCCGCGGCCCTCTATGACGGCCCGCCGGCCACGGCCATCAAACGCTTCAAATTCGGGCGGCAACTGGTGTATCTGCCGGTCATGCAGGTCTGGCTTAAGGAACGGTACGGGGAAATGCTGGAAGACGCGGACCTCCTGTTGCCGGTGCCCCTGCACCCCCGGCGCCTCAAGGCCCGAGGGTTCAACCAGGCCCTGCTCCTGGCCCAGGGCTTGACGGAGAAGCCCGTGGCTCGGGAGGCCCTCATCCGGGTGCGCCACACCCCCCCCCAGGTGGGCCTTAACCCCAAGGAGCGCCGGGAGAACGTCAAGGCCGCGTTTGTCGTGGCCCGGCCGGAACTGATTAAAGGCAAGAATATTCTCCTGGTGGATGATCTTTTTACCACCGGGGCCACGGCGCGGGAGTGCGCCAGGGCCCTTAACAAAGCCGGGGCCGCCCGGGTGGAGGTCTTGACCGTGGGGCGGGTGAAGCATGGATAGTTTTCGGTTTTCGGTTTTCGGTTTTCTGTTTTATTTTAAGAGGCAATATTTTCTTGACCCGTTAGTTTTGGAGGGGAGAATTTTTTACCATTTGACAGGGGCGGACCCAGGTGTCCGCCTGTAATTTTTTAAGGATTGATCCATGTCTGAATTCAGCACCAGTCATAAGCTGATTGATCGCGAGACCGCGGCCGCCTGGGTCCGGGAGCTCCAGGTCCGGGGAAAGCAGGTGGTCTTCACCAACGGCTGCTTCGACCTGTTGCATCCGGGGCATGTGCACTATCTGGAAGCGGCCCGCTCCCTGGGGGACGCCCTGCTGGTGGCGGTGAACACCGACGCCTCGGCGCGCCGCCTCCAAAAGGGGCCGGGGCGTCCGGTGATGCCCGAGGCGGATCGGGCCCGGGTGCTGGCGGCCCTGGCCTGCGTGGACCGGGTGGTGCTGTTTGATGAAGATACCCCACTGGAATTGATTACCCGCCTTCAACCCGACATCCTGGTGAAGGGCGGGGACTACCGTCTGGAAGACATCGTGGGCCGGGACGCGGTCCTGGCCCGGGGCGGCCGGGTGGCGGCCCTGCCCTTCCTGCCGGGTTACTCCACCACCGACCTTCTATCCCGCATCCGGGAAGCAAAATAGGAAATTTCCTCCGTAACCGGCGCCCTATGCCGAGTTCCCATCAAAAGGCCACATCAGCATATCGTCCTTGCCCGGCCCAGGGGAAAGCCTGCGGCTACAGATAATCTCCGGTTGATGGCATACGGGTATAATAACCCCAACGCCAGGAGCGGTGGGCCCATCGCCCCCTCTGGTTGCTATCCTGAAGTCTGCCGCTTCCTTCTGACCGTTCCCTGGAATTACCCGTTTGTCCTGAGTCTGGAAAGCCGAGAGAAAAAATTTCCAAGGGGTTGCCTGGGAATCTTTAAGAACTTATATAAATTAAAATTTGCAGTGTTTGGAAAAACCTGGCAATGCCTTAACCCGAAAAATACCGTTTTCGGTTATCGGTTTTAGGTTAAAAAGACCAGGATTATCAGCAAGAAGAATCTCGCCATGTTAAGAAGGTTAAGATAATTCATCTTGCTGGGAAAAACTTAGGAAACCTTCTTTCAACCCTTGGATCAGGAACCGCAAGGCCCGGGGAAAAAGTTTTTGGGCATTTTTACCTATCATAAATTAGGTATTTATACCTATTCAAAAACCACCGTGATCCTGTTAGGGTATCATGACAATATATCGTATAGGCAGCAGTATGGGAGGCAATATAGATGCTGCGGCCCGAAAATTCGTCGCCGCAGGGAACTGCGGAAATCATCAGATCAAGGAGGGGGGATTCCGGGTGCAATGGTAGGAACCCATGGCCGTTAACTTGGAAAATGATTACCGCTTATCTTTAAAACCATCGTGACAGGAGAAAACTCATGAAGAGGCGCGATTTTATCAAATACACCACCGCGGCTGTGGCCGGCCTGTGGGTGGGGAGCAAGATGCCGCCTTGGGCCAAGGATCATGCTCTCGCCCAGGTGGTGCCGGACCAGACCATCAGCATGACCTTCACCGATGCCAGAAAGCAAATGGTGACCAGTCAAGGCGGCCGGGCCCCCAACGTGGCCGAATGCTATTTCTGGATATTGAAGGCGAGCATCGAGGGCCCAGGACCGGCGGTGGATTTACCCGCCAATGTCCCCGGGCCCAATATCTTTGCCTTCGAGGGCGACACCATCGCCATCAATTTGTTCAACAACCTGGATGCAGATCATCGCCTGGCCATCCCGGCCTTGAACGCGCTGTTCGCAACTTCGGATTTCACCAGCGCCACTCTGAATGCGGGGCAACAAAATGTGCCATTTGTCTTCGAGTTGCCCGCAGGCTCGGCCGGCACCTATCTTTATTATGACGACCTGAATCAGCCGGTGAACCGGGTCATGGGGCTGCACGGCGCGCTCATCGTCATGCCCGCCGCGGCCGCCAATCCTGAAACGGTGCCGCCACCCGCGTTGGGAAAAATTACGCCGTACAGTCCCGCGCCGGCCAATATCCAGGCGCTCTTCAACGCCCTGGGCGAAGGCGTCATACCCGACGCCCCCTTCCCCGGCCTGGCCTGGGAAGAGAGCGCGGTCAACCCCGGCGGCGCGCCGGAACTCTACCCCGACACCCCGCGTTTCCGCCAGTATATCTGGTTGCTGCACCAGGCCAGTCCGGTATTGTTTGCCGCGGTGGGCAACAATGCCCCCGTCAGCTTCACCGACCAGTTCACCGGAGGCACCGTCACCGGCAACGCCCGGGACCCCAATATCTTCGTGCAGGCCTTCCTGAACAGCAAATTCACCCCCGGCGGGAAAAACAAGCCCCCCGCGGTGGACAGCTTAAGGCCGGAATTCTTCACCATGCAGGGCCAGTCCGGGCACTTCTCCCACAACACCCCGGCCATCACCCCGCACCTCCGGGTGGGCGAACCCTGCGTCATCCGCTGCCTGAACGCCGGGCTGTGGAACCATTCCATGCACATCCACGCCAATCACGTGTACGTGCTGCGGGTCACCCGGAATACGGGATCCGCGACCGCGCCGGTTTTGCAGACCGCGTTCAACGCCTTCCAGGATCTGCCGGGCGGCGTGGACGTGGTGGACAATCCCCCCTGGGTGGACACCTACACCTCCAAACCCCTGGATGTCTGGGATTGGCTGACTCCCTACATCCGGCCACCGGACGTTGCCAACACCCGGGGCATCGGGTTGCAGGACCCGCCGCTGGCGGTGGACCCCAGGCCGGTTAAGACCTTCGGCTCACTTCCGGGACGGGTAACGCCCAATGGCGTGAGCACCTGGCCGCCGGTGCAGGAACTTGATATGGCCATCCCCCGGCGAGGGACCGTGGTCCGGGGGGTCCCCATTCACGTGCCCCTGTCGCCTTTGTGCTTCCCCATGCACGACCATTCCGAGCCGTCCCAGACGACCCAGGGCGGCAATTACAACACCGGGCTCATCGCGGGGATAAACTTCATCGGCGACCGGAACTTGCCCCCGGGGCAGCAGACCTTCCCCAACGCGCCCATAACTTTTCTCCCTGCAACCAACCCCGGCGCCGACCCCGCCGACCTGGAGCGCGCCGTGTTCGGCCCCAGCGAAACCGGGACTCCGGCCGGCCCCTTTCCGCCTTTTGAGGAGCAGATTTAATGCCGGACTTTAACCTTACGCCGACTCCTCACTTAGGGGAGAACAATAAGGAGAATGAATATGTCAGTCGCTGATCCTGCCTTTCGAATCCCCCGGCGCGTGATCGACCAGCCTCTGGGAGAGGCCGGTCTGTGGGCCAAGATGTTCGACCCGCCCAAGGTCGACCCCATGACTCCCGAACTCCTGGTGCCGGACAACCCCGTGCCCCAGGTCATGTTTAACGCCGGGCTGGCGAAGAGGCCGAAAACACCCGGCACCCTGGCCACCGACCTGATGCACGGCATGAAAATCCCCGCCTGGAACGGAAAGGAGATTATGTTCTTCCTCTTCCGGCAAGGTGAAAACCTTAACCCCGATGCCAAAGGCGGCTCCTTCCCCGGGCCCACCATCCGCATCCCCCGGGGGGCCACCTTCATGCCATGACTTCCGGGCATGGGCCGCCGCCCCACACCATCCATTGGCACGGCCAGGAGCCCACTCCCTTGAACGACGGGGTGGGGCACTGCTCCATGGAGATCGGCAAATACACTTACCAATTCCAGCCCAACGCCATGGGCACCTATTTCTATCATTGCCACCGGAACACACCCCAGCACTTTGAGTTCGGCCTGTATGGGGCGCTCATTATTGATCCGCCCACCGCGTTCTTTGCCTCGCTGGGCAGCCCGGCGGTGCCCATCGGCCAAGTGGTAAATCCTAACCCCAGCCCGGCGAGGCCGGAACCTTTTCATTTCCGGGTCCAGGCCGCCCTCCAGGGTCCCACCTGGGATTTCAGCGCTTCATTTCCGGGCTACCTCGGGGGTGAGATTCTCACCAAACCCTCCCTGGCCCAGACCGTCCCCTATGACGTGGAGGCCCTCTGGGCGTTCGACGACCGGGACTCCATCTGGAGCGACTTCGCGCCGGACCCCCGGGCCTTCTTCCCCAAGCACGGCAACCGGCCCAATATCGACCCGGCCACCGGGTTGATCCTGGATCTCCAGGACCGGTTCGTGCAGGGGTTCTTCAACGATTTCAACGCGGATTTCTGGTACATCACCGGGGTCAATTCGGACCCGAATCTTTTTCTTCCCAACCCGGGTCCCATAGCTCCCGGCCCGGGCACCTTCGGGTCCATTCCCCGGGACATCCGCATTCCCTCGGGGCTGAACAGCGGCGTGGGCCGGGTCATCGGCCAGGCGGCGGATACGCCGGCGCTGCAAACTCAGGTGCCCATCAACGCCCGGGTGGGCCAGACCGTCCTGGTCCGGACCATTAACGGGGCCTACGACGACGTCAGGCTCACCTTGCCCTTTGAGGTGCTGATTATCGCCTGGGACGGCCGGCCCTTGGGGCTGGCGCCCTTCGGTTTCAACCGGCCCTTCATCCTGCCGGCCGGAACTCCCATCCGGTGGAGCGTGGCCCGGCGCTTTGATTTTATGTTCGTCCCCACCGCGGCCGGAAACTTCGACGCCACGTGCGAGTTCATCCGTAACCATGACGGCAGGATCCTGCACACCCTCAGGGTTCCCATTACCATCACTGCTGCTCCTTGAGCATAAGCTACCCCCGGACCGCGGCGGTTCTCCCGCCGCGGACCGGGTGAATCAACCGAGACCTTAACTACAGCGTGCCGGAACTCTCTTAGGGGAGTCCCGGCACGTTTTTTTAGGCCCAAAACTAATGATACCGCATTGAGTTCAAAAAAATTAACCGTCTTTGGTGGCCGCAGGCTTCAGCCTGCCCGGGCCAAATCCCGGACTGCAAGGCACGGCAAGCCATGCCCCTACGGAGGCGGGGGGAATTGCGCGATGTATTTGGCATAATCTCGGTTAATGACAGCTTCACCCTCAGACCCAGTGCCGACGTGAAAATCAATGGCGATGACCCGGGCAAATTCTTCGCCCCCCCCTTTAAGAAAGGGGGGAATTAAAGGCCGCTTTGATGATACTTAACGTCGCAGCACTAAAGGCAATTTTGCAAAAGGGTCATATGACACAGTCGGATTGCTACTCGGAGCGTAAAATATGTTGCCTTGACGTAGGGGCGGGTTTAAAACCCGCCCCTACATAGCCCACAAAAATGCAACACAATTAATGCTCCAAGTAGTAACTGCCGAACTGCCAATACCCTCCGCTTCAGCGGGCGAATTGCTTAGCTTTGCGGAAGGCCTCCTGGGCCTCCGCTTCCTTACCCTTCTCTTTGAGAAATTGCCCCAGGTAGAACCAGCCCTCGGCGTAGTCCGGTTTCAAGGTTACGGCCTTGCGCAGGGCCTGTTCCGCTTCCGCATAATTGCCGGCCCGGAACAGGGCGCTGCCCAGGAGGCTATAGGCTTCGGCCCAGTCGGGTTTGATGGCCAGGGCCTTCTTGAAGGAGGTCACCGCCAGTTCGTCCCGGCCCTCCCCGGCCAGAATCAGACCGTGCTTAAGATAATCCTGGGCGGCCCGCTCATTGGCTTCTTTGATTTTATCCTGGGCGGAGGCGGCGAACAGATGGCCGGTAGTAGCCAGGTTTAGGATCAACGTCATCACCAGTAGCAATTTTATTAACATTTCAAGGCTCCTGAATAAATTGGATTGTTAAAATTATCCATCTTCCGTTTTAAGGAAGAAGGTCGGTTGATAGGAATTCGATGGTAGGGGCGGTTCGGAAAGCGTCCCTACAACTCGTCCGGAAAGTCTTATACCAATTCGCCATCAAACGTGTATTTTTCGTAGGGGCGAACCTTGTGTTCGCCCTGGAATGGCGGGCGAACATAAAGTTCGCCCCTACATGATAATACCTTTTTGATAGCAACCCGGTCTTAAAGGTCAAGTTTCGGACCCTATAGAACCTTGGATATCGGCAATGGCAAAGGCCATTGGGCATTTCGTCGGTGAACCCCGAAAAATGTGGAGTAGGCGCCCTCGCCTGCTCCTGCACAGGCTGGAAAGCCTGTGCCACCAAAGAACCGCCGAGGGCGGCGGTGCTACATTTTTTCCCCTGAATCTGGAGACTTTCATGCTAAAGCTTGCGGCTATTTTTTATCCGCCCAACGCCCCTACCGCGGCCAGGTATAGGGCCACTTCTTCCTGGCCGTCCGCCCCTAACAGGCCCTCCACCTCCTCGTCGAAGAAGGCCCCCACCGGGCAGACTCCCAGGTCCAGGGCCGTGGCCGCGAGCATGAGGTTTTGGCAGATATGGCCAGCATCCAGGAAGAGATAGCGGATGGCCCGCTCCCGGTATTTCCACATGGCCCGGTTCAGCACCCCGGTCCAGATAAAGACTGCGCCGGCGGCGGCCAGAAAGTTCTGAGACAGGCCGGCTTCCACCAGGACCCGGCGGCAGTCGCCTTCGTGGATAAGCTCCAGGGCGAAGTCCGGCGGCTGGAAGTGCCAGATTCCCGGCTCCAGTCCCTGGACCTGGTGCACCGCCACGTAAGTCTCCACCGGATATAAGGCCCCCGCGGAGGGCGAGGCCCGGAACAGGTAGTGGCGAGTCGTCAGGGTGATGCCCTGGGTGGCCCACAAGAGGGCCGCCAATTCCTCCTGGGTTAAAGGCCGGGGCGCATACTGCCGCTGGGAGCGGCGCCGCTGCAGGCAATCCCACAGGTCTGCCGGGCGGCGTCCGGCTTCGGGATTAAGGGCAACGCGCCGTAGGGCTTCGGGATACTCCTTGTACAGGGGCGCCCGGGGGTAGCTCGCCCGCTCTCCCAGGCTGTCCCGGCGGTAGCGGGTTTCCGTCAGATAGCGGCGGCCGATGCCCGGCTCCGGGGTCATGCGCCCCCCCTGCCCCGTTCCGGACGGGGGCGGTTTCTATCGTGAATGATTTTCAAACCCTTAAGGGTCAGGTCATCGTCCACCTCGTCGATGGTCCTGGTCTCCGAGGCGATGAGACAGGCCAGGCCGCCAGTGGCGATGACCCGGGGATGGTCGTGCAGGGCCTCTTTGATGCGGGTAACGATGCCGTCTACCAGGCCCACGTAGCCGTAAATGATGCCGGCGTTCATGCTGCTGATGGTGTCCTTGGCGATGATGCTCTTGGGTTTGGCAAAGATTTCCACCCTGGGCAGTTTGGAGGCCTTGAGGAACAGGGCTTCGCAGGAAATCATGACCCCCGGGGCAATCACCCCTCCCAGATACTCTCCCTGGCGGGACACCACATCAAAGGTGGTGGCGGTGCCGAAATCCACCACAATCACCGGGCCGTGCACTTTTTCATAGGCGGCCACCGCGTTGACGATGCGGTCGGCTCCCACCTCCCGGGGGTTGTCGTACAAGATGGGCATGCCGGTCTTAATCCCCGGCCCCACCCACATGGGCCGCTGCTGCAGGTATCGCAGGGCGAAGCCCTCTACGGTGGTGATCATGGGGGGCACCACGCAGGAGACGATCAACTCGGCGCCCGGCTCCAGGGCGAGGTCCTGGGACTGAAAGAGATTGCGCAGCAGGATGCCCAACTCATCGATGGTGGCATCTTTTTCCGTGCGGATCCGCCAGTGGCTCAGGAGCTTGTCCCCCTGATAGACCCCGATCACCGTATTGGTATTGCCCACATCCATAACCACCAACATGCTCGTGTCTCCCTCAGTTCAACTGGGCTTCCAGGGTTTGGGCCAGTTCCCGGGCCACCGCTTCGATCTTTTCCTGATCATCGCCTTCCGTCATGATGCGCAGCAGAGACTCGGTGCCGGAGTACCGCACCAGCAGGCGGCCCCGCTCTCCCAGGGCCTTCTCCGCGGCGTGGATGGCCTGGCGGGCTTTGGGCAGCTTTTCCAGATCCTTCCGCTCTTTTACCTTCACATTCAATAGGACCTGGGGGTAAGTCTCCATGACCCGGGCCAGGTCCGCCAGGGGTTTATTGTCCCGGAGCATTACCGCCAGGACCCTCAGGGCCGTAAGAATACCGTCCCCGGTGGTGGTCTGGTCCAGGAAAACCACGTGTCCGGATTGTTCGCCCCCCAGATTATAGCCGCCTTTGAGCATGGCTTCCACCACATAGCGGTCCCCCACGGGGGCCCGGAGGAGCCTGACTCCCATCCCCTTTAAAGCCACCTCCAATCCCAGGTTGGACATCACGGTGCCCACCACGGTTTTGCGCCGCAATTTTTCCCGGCGCAGCATATCTCGAGCGCAGATGGCCATGACGCGATCCCCGTCCACCAGCCGGCCCTGATGATCCACCATCATGACCCGGTCGCCGTCCCCGTCGAAGGCGATGCCCAAATCGGCTCGGTGGCGCTTCACCAGGGTGGCCATGGTTTGAGGGTGGGTGGCCCCGCATTTGTAATTGATGTTCTTGCCGTTGGGCCTAACGCCGATGGGGATAAGTTCCGCGCCCAACTCTCCCAGGACCTCCGGCGCCACCTTGTAGGTGGCGCCGTGGGCGCAGTCCACCACGATTTTCAGACCGTCCAACTCCAGTTCCTTGGGAAAGGTGCTTTTCAGGAAGGAGATATACCGGCCCCGGGCGTCGTCCAGACGGAAGGCCTGGCCCACCTCGATGGCCGTGGGCCGGCACTCTTCCACTTCCGAGGTGGTCATCAGATGCTCTATCTGGCTCTCCAATTCATCGGGGAGTTTAAAGCCGTTGCCGGAAAAGAACTTGATGCCGTTGTCCTGATAAGGGTTGTGGGACGCGGAAATGACCACCCCCGCGTCGGCGCGCATGGACGAGGTGATAAAGGCAATCCCCGGGGTGGGCAACGGTCCCAGGAGCAGGGCGTCCACTCCCATGGAGCAGATCCCCGCCACGATGGCATACTCCAGGAGATAGCCGGAGAGCCGGGTGTCTTTCCCCACCACGATGCGGGTCCGGCCGGGGGGGTATTTGACCACATAGGCCAGGGCCCGGCCCAACTGAAGGGCCACCTCCGCGGTCATGGGAAAGACGTTGGCCATCCCCCGCACCCCATCGGTGCCGAACAACTTGCGTGTCTCAGTCATGATGTCTCACTGTAAAGATGGTTTTCGGTTTTCGGTTTTCAGTTTTCGGTAAGAACCTGATTAACCTTTTACAACCCTGCGTCTTGGCGGCTTGGCGTGAAAAGGAAATGCTCCCCCTGGGGGCGATGCCGCGTTGCAACCCCGGGTGTCTTAATATTTAGGAATTTACCATAAATCGGGGCGAAAGGAATCCGGAATCCGCTTAAGATTCTTCTTCTTGCCAGTGAATGCACTGGGCCGGGCATTGTTCCAAGGCCACCTGGATGTCATCTTCAGGCGCGCCATAGGGATTGATGACTTCAGAGTGCCCCAGTGGTTCGTTGAGGCGGAAGACCGCGGGACACACCGACTCGCAGTTGCCGCAGGCGATGCATTCTTCCTCATCGATAACAGGAAAGCGTTTTTTCATCTCTTTTTCCTCTTGATTAAGACCTGGAAAGCGCGGGCTGAGTTAACGGGGCAACGGCCATAATACGGCCCTTACGTCATAGAGCCCGGCTATGATGAACAACCGAGGGCGGCTGTTTCACATTCTATTCCATCTCATCCGCCCAGTGGATGCAGTTCACCGGGCAAGCCTCCATGGCTTCTTGCATTTGAACCTCGGAACCGCCGAAAGGATTGATCAGCTGGGCGAACCCCAGGGACTCGTTCATTTTAAAGACTTCGGGGGAGATTTCTTCACAGGCGCCGCAGGCAATGCATTCTTCTTCCACGATCACAGGGGTTCGTTCCGCCATGTTGATGGTTAGCCTCCTTATCTGCACCTCATTAACCTCTAGTTCCTCCATAGAAAATAGTCACTGCATGGCGAGTCGGCCAGGTGCGGCTGCGGCAATAACGGCTCAAGGCGGGGGAAATTTTATGGGGCAGCCTCTCCCAGTCCTCTTGGGCCCCGGTGGCTCCTCCTCCTACCTCCCCCGGGACGATGAGATAGCGCAGAGCAGGCGTCCGGCAAAGGGCCGCCAACGACTGCCCCGGTGGCGGCCAGGCATAGACCACGGCGTCCGGCTGGAAATCCCCTATGACGGAAAACACATCCCCCGACTCCACCCTGGGGTGCGCCTCCAGGCCGGAGAGCATAAATTCGCCGTCTCCCCGGTCCACGGCCCGGAAGTCCAGGCCCGCGGCTGCGGCCAGGGGGGCCAGGGCCCCGGTGAGATAGCCCTGGCCGGCGCCGGCCTCCAGGAGGCGCTTAATGCCAAGCAGCTTCAAATACCGCACCAGCAGGGGGACCCATTCCCGGGAAGGGAAAAAATAGACGCCGGTGGCTTGGGACAGGGCCATGAGCCAGGCCGGGGGATCGGCCGCCCGGCGGCATAAGCGCTGCCACTGAGCCTCCGGCAGCAGGTAATCCAGGGGCCCCTCTCCGGGTCGAGGCAGGCGCACCAGTTCCCGGGCAAGTTGCTGAAACTTGCGGTGTTCCCGAAAATTCATCGAGGGACGCAGATTGCCGGGGTCTTCAGGCATGAGTCAAATGAGATGCTTTCCGAGGGGTTATATGAAAATGGCCTTGGGCATTATTTTTCACCACGCTTATTCATGTGCCTCCGGCGCCCCATCATTAACGAAAAGGTCCTGATGGATGGTGCGTAGGACGCACCCTCCAGATCTTCCCAAACGGAGCTTGTCGCCAAGGAGCCCTGCTCCCTTACCAGCCACATGACAGCGGCCACGGGCCGCCCTATAACTTTATCTGCCGCATCTTCCCCAATCAAGGCAGGTAAGGCCGCTTTGATAAAATACTTAAAATACTGATAGTTAATCATCGTATCGGTATAAGCGGGAATATTTCGCCACTCTCCTTTAGGGTTGCAGTTTCCTATAATTTTGAAATAATAGCAACGAACCTGCCATGATTCTCCTCCTATAAAGATTTCAACATGTCACGTCGATCCGGAAACATGCGGGCGCACCCGACGGAATGGAGCCGGGTGAAGAGAGCGGCTAAGGTGGCTCTCAGTCCCCCTTTTCCTCCCCTAAGCCTTACTACGGCGCGGCGCCCCCTCCAGCAGGCGTGGGTCCTGGCAGCCCTGTTTCCGGTGCTATTGGCGGTTTTGCTTCTCTCCGGATGCCGGTCCAGGTCCGGGGCCGAACACTCCCTGGTGGTGGCGGGCTCCACCTCGGTGCAGCCCTTTGCGGAGAAGCTTGCGGAAGTCTTCATGCACCAGCACCCGGAAGCCAATATCAATGTTCAGGGAGGCGGCTCCAGCGCCGGCATTTATGCGGCCCAACAGGGCGCCGCGCAATTGGGGGCTTCTTCCCGAGAACTGCTGGGCCCGGAAAAGGCGCTAACCGAGATCCCCATCGCCTTTGACGGCATCGCGGTGATTGTGCACCCCAGCAATCCCTTGACCGATTTGACTCTGGAGCAGCTGAGGTTGATCTTTCAGGGAAAGGTGAAGAACTGGCAGGTCCTGGGACTGCCGCCCCATGCCATCCATCTCATCACCCGGGAGGAAGGCTCCGGGACCCGGGAGGCCTTCGAGATCATGGTGATGCAAAAAGCGGAAATCACCCCCGGGGCCCTGGTGCAGGACTCCAACGGCGCGGTGCGCGAACTGGTGGCCAACGACCCTAACGCCCTGGGCTATATTTCAGTAGGCCTGGTGGATAACCGGGTCAAGGCCCTGGCCATCGAAGGGCTGGCCCCCAGCCGGGAAAATATTAAAAGCCACGCCTATAAACTGGTGCGCCGTTTTCTGCTGGTGAGCCAGGGCCCGCTCACCGGTCCGGCCAAGGCTTTTGTGGATTTCATCCTGAGCCCCCAGGGCCAGCAGACGCTGGAAACCGAGGGTCTGGTGGGGATTAAATGATGGGGCAGGGTAAATTCGTCCAACGGGTCCTGTTTTTCCTGGCTCTGTCCGCCGTCAGTTCGTTAATTCTGATTACGGTGTTTATCTTCCTGGAGGGCCTGCCCCTCATTATCCATACCGGCCTTAAGGATTTCATCTTTTCCACCCATTGGGCCCCCACCAAAGGCCACTTCGGCATTGCCGCGATGATCGTCTCTTCGGTGCTGGTGACCCTGGGGGCCATGGTCATAGGGGTGCCCCTGGGATTGGCCTGCGCCATCGTACTGGCGGAATTCTCCCCGGAAGGTCTGAAGCGCATCCTGAAGCCCACCCTGGAACTCCTGGCGGGCATCCCCTCGGTGGTCTATGGATTCCTGGGGGTAATCTGGCTGGTGCCCCTGATCCGGGATTATTTGGGCGGCCCCGGCCTGTCTCTCCTGGCAGGTTCCATGATTTTGGGGATCATGATTCTCCCCACCATCATCAGCATCTCCATCGACGCCCTCACCGCAGTACCCAACCTGTACCGGGAAGGCTCCATAGCCCTGGGGGCTACCCGCTGGCAGACGGTGAAGGGGGTGGTCCTGCCGGCCGCGTCCTCGGGCATCATTACCGCCATTATTCTGGGCATGGGCCGGGCCATCGGGGAAACCATGGCGGTGATCATGGTGGCGGGCAATGCCCTGCAATTGCCCTCATCTTTTCTGGACCCGGTGCGCACCCTCACCAGCAACATCGCCCTGGAGTTGGGTTACGCCGCGGGCCGCCACCGGGAGGCCCTGTTCGCCACCGGCATCGTGTTGTTTGTCATCATCATGGTTCTCAACCTGAGCGCCACCCTCATCACCCGGCGGAGGTAGCTTGGAAAAATGTTTTCTGTTTTTGGTTTTCGGTGAAAAGTCATGAGCAAGTGTAGATTCCTTAACAAGAAAAGTATCGGTGGCACAGGCTTTCCAGCCTATGGCGGTTGCTCAATTTTGAAAGGGAAACCGGCTTAACGTGCGTTTAGACCCTCGCATATCCCAGACCCTGGCGAAAGTGGTGCTCTGGACCTTAACCGGGTTCACCCTGCTGATCTTGATTTTCATTATTGTGGACATCTCCATTAAGGGTCTGCCCCATGTGAGCCTGTCGTTTCTCTGGCAGGACCCCCAGGACATGGGACGGGGCGGCGGCATCTTTTCCACCATTTTATCCACCGGGTATATCACCCTGCTGGCCATCCTGCTGGCTTCGCCCTTAGGGGTGGGGACGGCCATCTATCTCACGGAATACACCCGGGAGGGCTGGGCCACCCGGATCATCCGCTTCGGCGCGGAGTGCCTGGCGGGGGTGCCTTCCATCATCCTGGGGCTTTTCGGCTTCGTGCTGTTCGTCATGAAGCTGGGCCTGGGGTGGTCCGTACTTTCCGGGGGGCTGACCCTGGCCATCATGGTGCTGCCCATCATCATCCGCACCAGTGAGGAGGCCATCAAGGCCGTGCCCCAGGACTATCGCACCGCGTGTTATTCCTTGGGCATGAGCCAGTGGCAGACCATCACCCGGATCGTGCTGCCATCCGCCCTGCCCGGCATCACCACCGGCATCATGCTCAGCGTGGGCCGCTCCCTGGGGGAGACCGCGGTGCTGCTGTTCACCGCGGGCGCGGCCCTGCGCGCCCCGACGTCGGTGTTCGACTCGGGCCGCACCATGGCGGTGCACTTTTACATCCTGGCCCGGGAAGGCATCTCTTCGCCCAATGCTTACGCCACCGCAGCCGTTCTCATGATCTCCATTCTGCTCATCAACGTGGTGGCTTACAGTCTCATGCAGCGAATGATGAAGCGGTATTCGTGAGGGAAGGGGTAATTTGCCGGGAAGGGTAAGGTAGGGTAATTCATGGAGCCGCAAGCTTTTATATGAAAATGGCCTTTTTTATTAGTTTTCACCACAGAGATCACCGAGGACACAGAGGAAAAACCTGACGGTTCTCTGTGTTCTCCGTGTCATCTGTGGTGAATCCCAATCATTATTGTTTCGGTTATTGGTAAGGGTTTGGCATTGGCGGATATGGATCAGGAAACCCCTTATAAAATCCGGGTAGAGAACCTCTCCTTTTATTACGGGAAAGATCAGTCCCTGGATAATCTTTCCCTGGAGATCCGGCCGCACGAGATCTTCGGCCTCATGGGCCCGTCCAAGAGCGGCAAAAGCACCTTTCTCAGGGTCTTAAACCGGATGTGCGACCTGATTGACGGCGTCCGGGTGGAAGGCCGGGTGTGGCTGGACGGGGAAGATATCCTGTCGCCGGATTGCGACGTGGTGGCGCTCCGCCGTCGGGTGGGGCTGGTGTTGAGCCGGCCCACGCCGCTGCCCCGTTCCATCCGGGAAAACCTGGTTATGGCCCCCCGGCTGGCGGGGAAGAAATCCCGTCAGGAGTTGGACGCCGCGGCGGAGAAAGCCCTACACGCCGCGCAACTGTGGGATGAGGTCAAGGACCGGCTGGCCGATTCGGCCCTGAAACTCTCCGGCGGCCAGCAGCAGCGCCTCTGCCTGGCCCGCACCCTGGCCATGGAGCCGGAAGTCATCCTACTGGATGAGCCCACCAGCGGGTTGGACCCCATTTCCACCGCCAAAATCGAAGAAACCTTGTTCCAACTGAAAAAGAATTATACTATTATCCTGGTGAGCAACAATACCAAGCAGATTGCCCGGGCCACGGACCGGGTGGGTTTCCTGCTTATGAGCCACCTGGTGGAGATCGGCGACACCGCCCGGGTCTTCACGGTTCCCCAGGATAAGCGCACCGATGACTATATCTCCGGCCGTTTCGGATAAAGAGGGCCTGGCCGCGTGCCCGGCCTGTATCACTATCCGGCGGCTAAATTTCTACTACGGCGCCTTCCACGCCCTCATCGACGTCAACGCCGAATTCCAGCCCCGGACCATCACCGCGCTCATCGGGCCCTCGGGCTGCGGCAAATCCACGCTGCTGCGCACCCTGAACCGCATGAACGACCTCATCGAGGGGGTGACGATCACTGGGGAAGTCCTCATTGACGGCCAGGACATCTTTGCCCCGGAGGTCAATCTCACCCTGCTGCGGAAAAAGGTGGGCATGGTCTTTCAGCGCCCCAACCCCTTTCCCCTGTCCATTTACGATAATATCGCCTACGGGCCCCGCCTCCACGGCCGCCCCAAACGGGGGGTATTGGATGAAATGATGGAACACTGCCTGGACGCGGTGGAATTGTGGGAGGAACTGAAAGACCGCCTGCGGACCCCGGCCCTGGCCTTAACCGAGGAGCAGCAGCAGCGCCTGTGCATCGCCCGGCTCCTAGCGGTGGAGCCGGAGATCTTGTTGATGGATGAACCCTGCTCCGCGCTGGACCCCCTGGCCACCCTGCGCATCGAAGAGTTGATGCGGGAGTTGAAGAAGCGCTACACCATCATCATCGTCACCCACAATATGCAGCAGGCGGCCCGGGTGTCCGACGACACGGGCTTTATGCTCCTGGGGGAACTCATCGAATTCGACCCCACGGCCCGCATCTTCACCCGCCCCAGAGACAGCCGGACGGAGGATTATATTACCGGGAAGTATGGGTAGGGTTAACTTCTCGTTTCCTAAGCCCTCTTTAAGATTCACCACCAAGACACCAAGAGCACAGAGGTTCACCAAGAAAAACTTTAAATTGATGCACAAAGGCGAAGCCTTCGATTATCAACAAATGGTTTCTTTGTGTACCTTGGCGACCTTTGTGCCTTGGTGATAACCTCTTTATTCTCTAGGCGCTTCCACCGACAAGCCCAGCAATGTTTATTTGTCAATCTTTCGAAGGGATTCTCTCCAACACCTGGGCAATTGCCGCGAAGTCGTTGTCCCCCAGGTCCCGGCTGACTCCCAGGCGGTAGAGATGCAGGAGCAGGTGGGCCAGGGGCGCGGGCGCGCCGGTGTCGTAGGCGGTGTCCACCACGAACTTGAAGTCCTTGGTCATGTGCTTCAGGGGGAACTGCGGCGGGAATTGGTTCTCCCTGAACATCCCGGCCTTCAGTTGATATAGCCCGCAGTTTAAGGGACCGGAAAAAATTACCTCCAGCATGGCCTCCAGGTCCAGGCCGCCCTTCCGCCCAAAATTCAGGGCCTCCGCAAAGCTGGCCATCATGGCCCCCAACAGCAGATTAATCATCATCTTCATCATGGAACCCTGGGGGTGGGGGCCGCAGTAAACCACCTTTTTCCCCATGGTAGAAAGCAAGGGCGCGGCCGCGGCCACCTGGTCCTCTATGCCGCCGGTCAGGATGATGAGCGCGGCGTCCTCCGCGGGCTTCTTGCTGCCGGAGACCGGCGCGTCGATAAAGGCCGCGCCGGTGGGGGACAATTTGGCCGCCAGTTCCCGGGTGAATTGGGGTGATACGGAACTCATGTTTATAAAGGTCTTATTGGCGTTAAACTCTGCGGCCGCGCCTCCGGCGCCCCAGAGGAGGTCGTTGAGGGCTTCGGGACCGGTGACCATGGCGACGACGATATCCGTGGCGTGGGCCAGGGCCTTGGGGCTGGAGGCCACCCCGGCCCCCATGCGGGCCAGGTCCTGGGCCTTGTCCGGGGTGCGGTTATAGACCATGAGGGGATAGCCGGCCTTCAAGATATTGGCGGCCATGGGCGCGCCCATGATGCCTAAGCCCATAAAGCCCACTTTCGGTTTCATGCGCAGTCCTCCGTCATCTCAAGGGGTGGTGTTTGTATGAACATAGCCTTTGGGATTCTTGTTTACCACAGAGGTCACAGAGGAAAAACCATGACGGTTTTCCGTGCTCTCTGTGTCCTTCGTGATAAATTCTAATCATTATTACAAAGGAACAACAGAAAACTTTTCAGCGCAGTCATTCATGGGCCTTTGGCCCGCCATAATACCGTTTTCGTATTGGAATGAAATAAATACCCGGGGCCGTCCCAGGTTTCGGCCTCATCAAAGGGCGAACACAAGGTTCGCCCCTACGGCGTTTATCGTTTTTCAATACAAAAATGGTATGAATCATCAAAAGAAGACGATGGTGGGCGGTGCGCACTCCACATTTTTTACTGGTCACTGGCCACTGGCCACTGACAGTTTTTCTAAGCAATCACTCATGAGCCGTTGGCTCACCCGTAAATCATGAAAAATGGCAAATGTTGATGGTGCGTGGAACGCACCCTACATTGGCGGGCACGGAGGCCCGCCCCACGAACTTGAAACTTGAAACTCGAAACTTTTCCAAGCAGGAGCTTGAGAACCGGAGGAGGTTTATCCGGTCTTTGCCGAAAACCGCAAACCGAAAACCGAAAACCAATAAACAGGGTGGGCCGGAGCCCACCCTGGGTTAATGGGTTGCAGTTATGCCGGCGCGTCTAGCTGTGGAGTTCCGACTTATGCACCGGTAAATACCGCATGCCCAGATCGAAGATGAGAATCCCCATGGCCAGCAGGCCCAAGGTGACGAAGATCTCCACCAGGGAGGGGAAGTAGGTGTATTGCCGGTAGCCGCCGTAACTGGTGAGGCTGACGTTGAAGCGGTTGAACACCACCCCGAAGGCCGCCAGACCCGCGCCCCAATAGAGTCCTTTGATGCTATTGCGAACCTCCGGAAAGCTCAAGAGCAAGGCGGGCAGAGCCACGGTGCCGAACAACTCCACATAAAAGGCGATGTGGCCCGGGTCCCACTGCCACACGTTAGCGCCCCGGGCGTAGAGGTCGGTGACTTTCATGGCGAAGTACACCAACAGGGCGACGGCCAGCCCCTTGGCCAGGCTGGAAAGGATCTTGAGCTCCGGCTTTCGCTTATAAACCTTGGAGCTGATAAGGCTTTCCAGGGTGACGATGCTCATGCCGCCGATGACCGCGGTGCAGAAAAACAACGGCCCGATGGCCCGGCTGGCCCAGAGGTCCGACATCTTTTGGGGCAAGAGCAGGTACAGGGCCCCCAGGGAGGATTGGTGCAGGGTGGACAGGATGACGCCGGCCACCACCAGGACCAGGTAGATCTCCCGCAAGAACTTCACCCAGGTTTCCTTGCCATAGCGCTCCAGGCCCATGATGAGGATATCGACGGACAGCACCGCGGTGTAGAGCATGACGCACCAGGCCACTTCAAAGAGCACCGATTGGGGGTTCCACATGACCATGGGGTGCCAGATGCGCCAGGGCTGCCCCAGGTCAAAGAACAGCCCGAAGATGAACATCAGATAGCCCAGAAACGCGGAGAGCTTGGCAGGCCGCAGCAGGGATTCGAATTTTTTCAGGTTGAAGATATAAATGGCCGCGGACATGGTAAAGCCGCCGCCGGCCAGGGCTACCCCGGCCAGGACGTCAAAGGAGATCCACAGGCCCCAGGGGTAGGCGTCGTTCAAGTTGGTGGTGGCTCCCAGGCCGAAGAACATCCGGATGATGGCGGAGATGACCCCCAGCATCAGGATGACATAGATGATGGTCCGGCCGGGGGTTAACTTACCTTCTCCGGAATACCACTTTTCCACTTTTCCCGCCATGGCTCAATCCTCCTTATGATCCTGAGCCTGGACTTCGGCCCGGCGCTTGTTCAGGTAATGCAGGCCCACGGCCAGACCTCCCACGGCCACCGCCACCCAGGGCACCTTGGCCATCCATTCCCGCCCGTAAATGCCCTGGGGAATGTCCCCCAGGTCGGTGCGGAAGCCCCGGTCAACCAGGTTCATCTCCTTGATGGACACCGGGGTAAGGTAAAGCTGGGCGGTGCCGCCGGCGATCTTCTCCCCATAGATCTCGGGATGGTATCTCCCCGGGTTAGCGCTGATGCGGCGGCGGGCTTCCTGTAAGAGCTGGACCCGGTCCCCGAAGATGAGGGTCTGGGTGGGGCAGGTGGTGACGCAGGAAGGGGCCAGGCCGATGGCCTGGCGTTCCGCGCAGAAGGTGCACTTGCGCACCAGGGGCACCGCGGATTCCCATTCGAACTTGGGAACCTGGAAAGGACAGGCCATCATGCAGTAACGGCAGCCGATGCACTTATCATCGTCATAGACCACGGGCCCTTCCGGCAGTTTGATGAGGGCCTTAACCGGGCAGGCGGAGGCGCAGGCCGGATCGTTGCAGTGCATGCACTGGCGTTTGACGAAGTACCACTTCATCTGGCCCTCGGGGCCGGGAACCTCCCGAAAGATCACCCGGGTGTATTGATTGCTGCTCAGATGTCTCGGGTTGCTCCAGGTTTCGCTGAAGGTGGATTTTCCCCCCTTCAGGTCATGCCAGCTCTTGCAGGCCACCTGGCAGGCCCGACAACCGATACAGCGGGTGGTGTCGATGAGAATGGCTTTGCTCATAGATCTTCCCCCTTAAAAGTTGCGCAGGCCTAAGCCTTTTCCACATCCACCAAGAATACCTTATATTCCGGGATCATGGTGTTGGCGTCCCCCACCTGGGGAGCCAGCTGGTTGGCGGCGTAGTTCTTGGTCTTGTCCGGGCCCCCATGGGTCAATCCGGCAAATCCGAAGTGCCAGGGCAGGGCCACCATTTCCACGGTATTCTGCAAACCCGGGGGGCCGCAGCGGAAAGGGGCGACCCGGTGGGTGATATTGGCCCGGGCCATCACTTCTCCCCGGATGCTCTTCACCTTGAGCCAATCGCCGGATTTAATACCTTTGGCCTTGGCCAGGGTGGGGCTGATCTCCACAAACATTTCCGGGAACAATTCCGACTGCCAGGTCAGGTTGCGGGTCATGGCCCCGGCCTGCCAGTGCTCGGAGACTCGGAAGGTGGTGGCAATGACGGGAAAGCGCGGGTCGCAGACTTCCGCAAACTTATCCAAATCGGATTTCCAGATCTTGACGGCCGGGTTGACCTGCTGAACCGACACGGGATTCACGTAGGCGCATTCCAACGCTTCGTAATGTTCCGGAAAGGGGCCGTCTTTGCAAAACCCCTTGGGGACAAAGAACCGGGCCTTGCCCTCGGGGAGCATGATGTAAGGGGCCTTGGCCGATTCTTCGGGAGGCACCTCGATCTTGGTGGCCGGGTCGATCCACTTGAAGTCGGGGACATCGGCCCTGATCCATTTCTTGCCGCCGCCATCCCAGCGCACCAGGGCTTTCTTGGGATTCCAAGGTTGGCCCTGGGGGTCTGCAGAGCACCGGTTGTAAATGATACGGCGGTTCACCGGCCAGGCAAAGGACCATCCGGAATACAGTCCCAGGCCGCTGGGATCTTTCTTGTCCCGGGCCGCGGCCTTGTTGTCCTTTTTATCCGAGCCGGGATAGAAGCCGGAGTAGATCCAGCACCCGGACGCAGTGGAGCCGTCATCTTTCAGGGCCAGGAAGTTGGCCACCTGTTTCTTATCCGCCACGGTGTAGCCGTTGATCTCTTTGGCCACCAAATGGGCGTCGGGGTCGTCGCCGTAGTTCCAGTTCAACTTGACAATGGGGTCCGGAAATGCGGCCTTGGGGTCATCCTTATAGAGCTTTTTCAATTCCAGGGCCAGGGCGTTGACAAACCACAGGTCGCTCTTGGCGTCCCCGTGAGCTTGCACCGCTTTATAACGCCACTGGATCCATCGGCCGCTGTTGGAGGCGCTGCCCTCCTTTTCCAGGGAGTCCGCCGCGGGAAAGAGAAAGACCTCGGTTTTGATGTCCTTGGGATTGGCTCCGGGCCGTTTCCAGAACACCGAGGTGTCCGTCTCCCAGAGGTCGAACGCGGCCATCCATTCCAGTTTATCCAGGGCCACGTATGTCTGGTTGAGGTTGGAGGAACTCACCGCGGGGTTCATTCCCCACACCAGCATGCCTTTGATGGAGCCGGCGCCCATGGCTTGAAACAAGGGGATCCAGGAATACCCGGCGCCCTGGAAACCTTTCCCGGCCTTGGGCAGGTAGTCATAGGCAAAGTCGTTGTCTTTTTGGGCTGCGTCTCCCCAGAAGGCCTTGAGAAGGCTGGTGAAGAACTTGGGCTTGTTGCTCCAGAAGCCGGCCTTGGGGGTCTCTTTGTCGTTGTAGTCCTTTAAGGTGGGGTGCGCGGCTTCATTGGGAGCGGACATATACCCGGGGACGATGTGGAACAGGAGGGCCATGTCCGTGGAGCCCTGGACGTTGTTCTCGCCCCGGAGGGCGTTGATGCCGCCGCCGGGGAGCCCCATGTTGCCCAACAGCATCTGGAGGATGGAATACCCCCGGATGATCTGCACCCCGGTGGAATGCTGGGTACTGCCCATGGCATACATGATGGTGCCCGCCTTATCCGGCCTGCCGGTGGCGCAGTAGATTTCCGCCATTTTCAAGAACTGCTCTTTGGGGACGCCAGTGGTAGCTTCCACCAACTCCGGAGTATAGCGGGCAAAATGCTGCTTCATGAGCTGGAAGACACTGCGGGGGTTACTGAGCGCGAGATCGATGACGGGCTTGCCGTCTTTATCCGCTTCATAATCCCAGGCCTGGGTATCATAGGCCCGTTTATCCTTCTGATAGCCGGCGAACAGGCCGTCCTGAAAGGCATAATCCGGACGCACCACAAACGCGGCGTTGGTGTAATTGACTACATAATCCTTCTGATAGAGCTGGTTTTGCAGGGCATAATTGATCAAACCGCCGAATAACGCGATGTCCGTGCCGGGCCGCAGGCGGATAAAGAGATCGGCCTTGGCCGCGGAGCGGGTGAAGCGGGGGTCCACCACAATGAGTTGGGCCCCTTGATCCATGGCCTTGGTAATCCATTTGAAACTGATGGGGTGATTTTCCGCGGGATTGCAGCCGACAATCATGACGCAATCACTGTTGGCCAGATCGTTCCAATGATTGGTCATGGCTCCCCGACCGAAGGTGGGCCCCAACGAGGCCACCGTGGAGGAGTGTCAGAGCCTGGCCTGATGTTCTAAGTAAACGATTCCCAGGGCCCGGGAGAGTTTGGAAATGAGGTAGCACTCTTCGTTATTAAGCGCCGCGCCGCCGATGGAGGCCAGGGCTTCGGTGCGATTGATGGGCACGCCGGAGGCGTTTTTGGCCATAAAACCGGCGTCCCGGGTGGCTTTGATGCGCTGGGCCAGGGTTTTGACGCCCCACTCCAGGTCCTTCTCCTCCCAGCGGTCGCTGCCGGGAGCGCGGTAGCGCACCTTTTTCAACCGCAGGGGACTGGTAACCACTTGCATAACCGCCTGGCCCTTACTGCACAGAGACCCCTGGTTGATGGGGTGATCCGGGTCCCCTTCGACATTGACGAGGCGGCCCCCTTTGGTGTGGGCGATAAGTCCACAGCCCACCCCGCAAAAAGGGCAGATAGAGGTAGTGGTTTGCGCATCCTTGATCTTGGCCGGAGCGACGTAAGCAGCCCACCCGGACCGCTTGAGAATCAGGTCGCTCAGGCCCAGGGCAGTAATGCCGCTACCCAAAACCTTAAAGAACGTTCTGCGCGTAATGCCCATTGCTTACCCCTCGTCTTGGGATTTAATTTTTTTAGCTGGTTGTGATGAAAAACTCTCTTCTGATTGTCTCACCTCCTTTGTGCTCACGTTAAAGTACATTTACACAAATGTCTATAATAAATTTTGCACAAGCATGACTTTCATTTTCTAATATATTTTAATTATATATACTATTACAATATAGTTAAGCGGATGGCTGCCATGCTTTTAGTTTGTTCCCTTGTAACTGTAAAGGCTGCGCCAATTCCATCCAATTTACTCAATATTTATTATAGACCGTAATGGTTTCGCATAATGCAATTTAAGTGATGTGGTAAGCCGTGGAATCGCCTTAACCGCGCCCGGGAATGGGGCTTGGCGGCGGCGGAATGACGCCCAGGGTCGGGGTCGGGGGCGGGACAACGGGATTTAGGTTTGATAAAAAAAGCCAGCTCCAGGGCTCTGAAGGGAGTTCCTGGAGCTATGAGGTTTCGTTTGTTGCGGCGGCAGGGCCGTTGGGGTTAGAGCAAATCCACCCCGGCCGGGAGGCGACCCGAAGGGGACCCAGCCTAAGACCATGAAGAGCGGCGAAGGATGCGGCCATTGATTTCAGCGCCTGAGGCCCTATGAAGATTTAGGCGGCTAACCCCCAGGTTATCTGACCAGAGCCGGGGTTGCGGCGGAAGCCCCGAAATAGTAGGTCCCGCCTGGAGTGCCGTCATAGTCCACGTAGCCCTTGACAAAATGCCCCTGGACATAAGCCGAATTCCCTGATCCCCCGCAGTCTTCCAGGTAGAAGGCGACAAAGGCCAGGATGGGGGTGTTTTCATGCGTTGCAAAATCATCCCTGACGACGGGCAGCAAGCCAATTTTGCCCTTATCAACCGCGAGATCAGAATAGAGCACGCTCTTGGTCCCCGGCTGGATATAAATATCATCGCCCACCTTCATGGGAGTGGGATTGCCGTTATTGATGAGGTTACGTATGGTCGGGACGTTATTGGCGTCAATCAGGAAAGAAGTCCACTGGCCTCCATCTTCGGTATGGTAAGATGAGCCGATCCGGAAAGTCGTGGGGGGATCGTCGTTCCAATGTTGCGTCACCCAGGTAAGGGGGGTGGCAAAAGGGAAACAGGATTGGGGCGGGACAGATTGGATCCCTTTGCCTTTCCGAGGGAAGACTGCGGCCACCGCTTGAACCGATGGGCTGGCATCCGCTATGCCCATGAGCCGGGCGAACGAAAATTGCACCTTGCCGCTATTTACGTCTGCGTTTTTATCGATCTTTACCAAGACCGCCGGGATGTAGAGAGGATTGGTAGGGGTGGATTGGGCCAGCAGTTGGATGGCTCCCGTTGTCGGATCCCTCGGCGCCGTGCTCCAATGCCAGGTAAGGTTCCAGAAGCCCGCTTGTATATCGGCGTTGGCGAGGAGCACGCCATCGGCGGAATTTGTCTTGAGGGTGTAATTTGCGGTGTCGCCCCCGCTAACCCAATTAGGTCTGTCGACAAAAGAGGGGCTCCCCGGGATTTGGGTGCAAAGGGCCCGGGCCCCGGCCAGGGAGCTGGCATCCGCGGTTATCTGTAATTCATTTTTCACCGAGACGAGATGCCCCCAATCGATGGCCAGGGCGGCAGCGCCGCAAATCACAACCAGCGTAATTGCGGTTATGAGTGCAACCGAGCCCGAGGTTTCGGCCATCAACTTGGCTAATTTCTTAGACATGGTTAGGATTCCTCCATTACTCGCATTTCATAGTGGCGGCAACTGTAATATCGACATGGTCACTGGTTATTCCGGGAACCAGTTTGTGGAGGATAAACCAATCCTTTTTGGCGGTGACAGTCACCGTGAGATCTTTCAAGGGCAGATTATCGGCGACAGTCTCGTTAAATCCGGGTCCCGAGGGCGTCACCTGGGCGCCGGCGCTTGGTGGCAGCAAGCTGTTCAAGCCGGTTCCGGAGCCCCCATTTTCAACCGTGGTCTGCAAAATATAATTTTGGATGGACGGGGTTAAACCATTAGGGAGCACCCGGTTGCCGCCATTATCCGTCTGGTACCGGGTGGCGTAGCGCGCTCCTTCCCGGCAAGAGTTCTGCAGAACCTGTTTCACGAACCAGGCGTGGCCGAAATCGACGATGCCGAAGACAAATAACATCAGAACAGGCAAAATGATAGCGAACTCCACGGCGATGGCACCGCGTTCCGAACGCAGGCCCCGCTTCGCATCAGACCCAAATCCGCACCGCATAGTTTACCTCGCTAAGCCGACAGAATACTCGCTGCCAATCAGGGTTTTCGGTTCATGGCAGGGGGATTGCCGGGCTGTTGCGTAAAGAAGTTAAACCAGTCGTTAACTAAGTACCATCAGGAAATCCCTGATATTGGCGGTCAAGAAACCTGATTTTTCCGGGGGAAATGGCACAAAACCGCAGAGAGGCAGAGCCGGCAACGTCCTGGGGTTGGCGGAGGCGGGCACCGCGGAACCTGGGGGCCAGAACTACGGGACCCTGGCCCCGGCCAAGAGGGTGGGGGGAAGCTGAAGCGGCAATGAGCCGTCAGCAATTAGAGAACCTCGGGTGAGCACGGCGCACCCGAGGTTTTTTACAGAAGATAGAGTAATCGGTGGGGCGGGCCTCCGTGTCCGCCATCATCAAGATTAGCCCCGGATGACCGCGGGTGCACGCAGCTAAATGCATTTATATCGGCGTGCAGCCGCGTTTTTTTCGGTCCCCGTCTCAATCCTTTGCATTAGAAAAGTTGTCTCTCCCCCGCCGGGCCTTGACAAATCTCCAAAAATCAGCTATCCGGTTGATATTCCGTGGCATATTTGTGGTCAACGACCTTGCCGGGGGTAATCGTCATTTATGGCCTTTAATCTTTACCTGCGCGCCCCCAAAGAACGACGCCGGCCCCCGGCCGGCATGGACGCGGTGGTTCACCTGGATGAGCCGGGGCTTTCCGGTTATCCCCTCCACCACAATTTGGGGGAATTTTTTAGAAGTCCCCACGGTCCCGGGGAGGCGGAGACGGCTTTTCTGCTGATGGCCCTGGGGGTCTGGGCCGGAGATAAACTCCTGTCCCGCCGCGCCGCTCCCGACGCCTGGACCCGGGAACTGGTCCTGCATCTGCCCGCAGACCCCGCCCTGACCTCTTTGGCGGCCCCTTTCGGCGCGCTGCTGAATTTTCTCACCGGGGACGAGTGGACCCTGAAGCCCCGGGAAGCCCCCTTGGACCTGGGTATAACAAGAAAATGGCCCCATGCCTGGACTCCCCAGGCGGTAGTCCTGTTTTCCGGGGGGTTGGACTCCCTGGTAGGCGCCATTGACCTCCTGGAAGCCGGGCAGCGGCTCCTGTTGGTGAGCCATTACGACTTCGGGCAACTGGCTCAGGCGCAGCAGCGCCTGGCCGGGGGCTTGGCCTTGCACTATGGGCCGGACCGGGTCCATCACCTGGGGGCCAGGGTACAGTTGGAAGGCCCGGAGCTGACGCTGCGGAGCCGCTCCCTGCTGTATCTGGCCCTGGGCCTCACCGCGGCCGCGGCTTTTCCGGAGGAGGCGCCTCTGGTCATTCCCGAAAACGGCTGGATGAGCCTCAATCCCCCCCTCACCCTGAACCGTCTGGGAACATACAGCACCCGCACCACCCACCCGGATTTTCTGGAGCGGCTCACCGGTCTGTGGCGGGACGCGGGTATAGTCCGCCCTTTGCTCAATCCTTACGGCGGGCTGGCCAAAGGACAGTTGCTGGCCCAATGCCGGGATCTGGGGCTGCTGGGAAACCTGTATTCCCGGACCTTGTCCTGCGCCCGGCCGGTGGCGGCCCGCTGGCGGGGGCAGGGAGGCGGGTCGTGCGGCTACTGCTACCCCTGCCTGCTGCGCCGGGTGGCGCTCCACAGTTTGGGTTGGGATAGAGGCGAGGATTATCTTGTAGATATTCTGGCAAGCCCGGAAACCCTGACCCACCGCAGTCGGGGGCGGGACCTCCGGGCCGTGCTTCTGGCCCTGAGGACCTGGGAGGAGTCTCCCCAGGAGGTGGCCGCCCGGGTCCACCGGGGCGCGCCTTCGGCAGACCTCGCGATCCGCAATGACCAAGCCCAATCTTTGCTGCACACCGGATTCCAGGAAATCGGCCGGTTCTTGGAGGACAAGGGACCGGAGTGGATTAAGGCTTATTTAGGGCGGTAAAGGGTGGGGTATCTGTTGGGGATATTGAGGAGTGGGGCCAGGGGTCTTATACCGTTTTCGGTTTTCGGTTATCGGTTTTCGGTTAAAGAGACCAGGATTATCAGCAAATTGAAACTTAAGTTGGTTGCATTGGAAACAGAACTTGGCATCACAGGCAAGAATATCTGTGCCACCGGCCCCTGCTCGCTTCCCTCAAATCACTCTTCCAGAGGTCCCGATTGGGGGGAAAGGTAAACCTTTGGTCTTATCCACAGGCGCTTACCATAAACCTGACCAGGCTTAGGCGCTCTGGAGGCTGACGGACAGGGGGGGGGCGGTGTCTTGGGAAGAAGCCGCGTCTTCCGGGGGCGAAACGGAGGCCATGAGGCGGTCAATTTCTCGGGAGTCCAGGGTCTCTGTGTCCAGGAGGGCCTGGGCCAGGACCTGGAGCTGGTCGCGATGGCCGGCCAGCAAATCCCTGGCCCTCTGGTTGGCTTTGAGGACCATGTTCTTAATGGCCCCGTCGATGACCCGGGCGGTTTCTTCACTATAGTCTTTGGACTGGGCGAACTCCCGGCCCAGGAAGATGTGTTCCTCCCGTTTCCCGAAGGTCACGGGTCCCAGTTCCTCACTCATGCCCCAGTTACAGACCATTTTACGGGCCAGGTCTGTGGCCCGCTCCAGGTCGTTGCCGGCGCCGGTGGTGAAATGCTGGAACACCAGCTCTTCCGCGGCCCGCCCGCCCAGAAGCACCGCCAGGGTGTCCAGCAGGTAATCCCTGGGGTAGGTGTGCCGTTCATCTATGGGGAGCTGCTGGGTAAGGCCCAAGGCCCGGCCCCGGGGGATGATGGTGACCTTGTGGATGGGGTCGGTGCCGGGGATGAGTCTGGCCACCAGGGTATGCCCGGCCTCATGGTAGGCGGTGTTGGCCCGTTCCCGTTCGCTGAGGATGAGGCTTTTGCGTTCGGTGCCCATGAGGACCTTGTCTTTGGCCCGTTCGAAGTCCTCCATGTTGACCGCTTCGTTACCGGTCCGGGCCGCGAACAGGGCGGCTTCGTTCACCAGGTTCTCCAAATCCGCGCCGGAGAATCCCGGAGTGCTGCGAGCCAGGATGGAGAGGTCCACGGTGTCGGCTAGGGGGGTGCGGCGGGTGTGGACCCGGAGGATGGCTTCCCGGCCTTTGAGGTCCGGAACCGGAACCACCACCTGGCGGTCGAAACGGCCGGGGCGCAGCAGGGCCGGGTCCAGTACGTCCGGCCGGTTGGTGGCTGCTATAAGGATGACCCCTTCGTTGGCCTCAAAGCCGTCCATCTCCACCAGGAGCTGGTTCAAGGTCTGTTCCCGTTCGTCGTGGCCACCGCCCAAACCCGCGCCCCGGTGGCGGCCCACCGCGTCGATTTCGTCGATGAAGATGATGCAGGGTGCGCTCTTTTTCCCCTGGATGAAGAGGTCCCGGACCCGGGCGGCGCCCACGCCCACAAACATTTCCACGAAGTCGGAGCCGCTGATGCTGAAGAAGGGCACCCCGGCTTCCCCGGCGATGGCCCGGGCCAGGAGGGTCTTGCCAGTGCCCGGGGCTCCCACCAGGAGGACGCCCTTGGGGATGCGGCCCCCCAAGCGGGTGAATCTTTTGGGATCTTTTAGGAACTCAATGATCTCCGAGGTTTCTTCTTTGGCTTCCTCGATGCCGGCCACGTCATTAAAAGTGATTTTTACAGTGTTTTCCGTCATCAACCGGGCCCGGCTTTTGCCGAATGACATGGCCTTGCCGCCCCCGGCCTGCATCTGCCGCATGAAGAAGATCCAGATGCCCACCAACACCAGCATGGGTAGCCAGGATACTAGAAGGGTGGTGTACCAGGTGGATTCATCCTTGGGCTTGGCGACGATTTCCACATTCTTGGTCTGAAGGAGCCTGATGAGGTCCGGGTCCAGGGGGGCATAGCTCTTAAACGGCTTATTGTCGGTGAGCACCCCCATGAGGTCTTCTCCCTGGATGGTGACCTTGGCCACCTTGCCGTCTTTTACCAGTTCCAGAAATTTACTGTAACTGAGGGGCTTCTCCCGGGTGCGTTCCGCGCTGTTGAAATAGTTAAACAGGAAGATCATCACCAGGGTGATGAGCAGCCATAGGGCGATATTCTTATAGAAAGGGCTTAAACGATTCATTACCGGCTTATTTTTTTCAGGCAATTCCACCTGGGAAGATTAAAATACCATTATTTATTGTAAACCTATCTGGGGGAAATGCAAGAGAATCTTCCAGTTGCGGGATGGATAGCAGTGGGCGGTTTGCGGGTTGGCGGGTTAGCAGTCAGCTTTCAGCCGTAAGTTTTTTGTTTTAAATTCAAATCTGAAGGCGGCATAACCGAACCACTGTTAGATAATAGATGATAGCTGTTGGCTGATAGCTGACTGCCGGCGGCTATTTCACCTGCCTCCCCCCGGGGGTTCCGCTCCCAGCAAGTCTGCCAGGCTTTCCTGAGGAATGCGCCAGGGTCCGGCAGCGGGTTTTACTGCCTGGATGCGGCCGTCCCGCATCATGCGGTAGATGGTGCGCCGGGACAGGGCCAGGAACCGGGCCACCTCATCCGGCCGAAAGAAACGTTTGTTCAGGGAAATTTCCATGTCCGATCCTCCTCCGTTGTGGTTATCGAGGGTAGTGCAAATCAAGGGCCAAGCTTCTCATCTGCCTAAGGCCCCGATGTAAGGCCTTTGGGGAACTAGATTTTTCAGGGATTCCGGAGGTTGGGAATCTGAGGAAACTCCTTCAAAAGAACAGCCGAGGGCGGCTGTTCCACATCTTTTCCAGTAGTTGAATCCCCCCGCGCCCTTCCACTTTCGTCTTCCGGCTGCTGAAGGTCTTGCCTTTTGGGGAATTTTCCCCAGGTCTTAATTTAAGGGAGAGATCAGGTTGACGGCTCATTGGCCCCGGAATTTTAGGGGGTTTTTGGGGTTTTCTGTTCTATCGGTTCTAGGGGTTAAGGAAAAGGCCCTAGGCCGGTTTGCAGTTTGCAGTTTTCAGTTTTCGGCAACCAACGGTCAGCAGTCCGCTTTCGGCGGAATGGGAAAATGTGGAGCACGCGCCCCGGCTTGATCAAGCACAGGCTGGAAAGCCTGTGCCACCAAAGAACAGCCGGAGGCGGCGGTTCCACATTTTTTTTCCGGAGAAACCGGGGTCCACAAGAAAGATGGGGGACATACCGGAATTGTGACAGGAGAGGACATTTCCGCCGGGTGGTGGGCCGATTTTTGAAAGACCAGGAGGGAAAAACGGGAAAGGGGGTGAGTTAGATGAAGCAAGGGATAGTCATGGAACGGTTACTACGGCCCCGGGAAGTGGCCCAGCAACTGGCAGTGTCCCGGTCCACGGTGTACCGCTGGTACTGGGAGGGGCGGCTCCGGGGGATCAAATTGAACAGCGGCACGGTGCGCATCCTGGAGAGTTCGGTGGCGCGGAAGCTGTTGGAGGCGGATTGATCAGGGAGCGCCGGCGGGAAGCCGGCGCCGCCAAGATTTTAACCACGAAGGACACGAAGCGGGACAGGCGTCCCAGGCGTGCTGGAAGTTTGGGGAGAATTTGAGGTATATCCAGGGCGACTATGACGGCAACGAAAAAAAAACGGCCAGGGAAGCGGGAACTCTATTGTGAAGAGGCCCAATCCCTGTATCTGGCGGGAAAGAGCCTGGAGGACATCCAGACCAGCTTTCCGGTGAGCCTGCCCACTCTGAAGCGCTGGCATCAGGAGTGTCAATGGGAAGAAAAGCGGCGCCAAGTGCCGGTGTCTCCCCGGTGGTTGGGGGAGGCCTTGAAGGGCATCCTCCGGGAAAAGGCCGGGAAGCTGTTGGCCAAAGGGGATATGAAACCCCAGGAGTTGGATGAGCTGACCAAGATCATTACCGTAATGGACCGATTGTGCAGCCAGGGTTGGGACATCAGGGCTGCAGCCTTGGAAGTGATGGAGCGCTTCAGCGAATTCCTGCGGGGTTGGGTGAAGGACCCGGAGGAACTTAAACGAATCTCTGCCGGGATGCAGGAATTTTTCCGGAAGCTGGAAGATGAAAGTGAAGCCAAGTAGGCGTGGGGCGCAAATGACCCTGAAAAAGAAGTTGACCAAGACGGAGTTCCGGCGGCGGGCTGATGATATTCTCATGCGCCTGTCCCTGGACGTCACCCCCTTTTGGGGGGATACCACGGACAAGCGGGAGCAGCGTCTGCGCCGGGCCGCGGCTGACCCCTTGTATTTCTGCCGCACCTATCTGCCGCATTATTTTTCCCAGACCCCCGCGATCTTCCACCATGAGCTGATTAAGCTGCTGGAGGAGAAGTCCGAGGTGGTGACCCCCGCGGTGGTGGCCGCGCCCCGGGAATTCGCCAAGACCACGGTGTGCGCCTTCGGCTATGTGCTGCACCAGATCTGCTTCGCACGGCGGCATTTCATTATTATCGGCAGCGACACGGAAGACCTGGCCTCGGACCTCACCGGCTATCTCTATTTGGAGCTCCTGTACAACGAAAGGCTGCACCAGGACTTCGGGGAGTTGGTGAAACCCAACAAGGCGGTGGACGATTTCCACACCTTAAATGACATCCGGGTCAAGGCCCGAGGCCGGGGGCAGCGGGTGCGGGGCTTGAAGCACAAGCAATGGCGTCCGGACCTGGTGATCCTGGACGATTTGGAGAATGACATCAATGTGCGCAACCCAGAGATCGTGCAGCAGATCCTGGATTGGGTGAAATCCGCGGTGTATCCCTCCATTGACGCCCAGGGCAACCTGATGATCATCGGCACCATCCTGAGGTGGCGCAGCGCCCTGCACCTGATGCTGATCAGTCCGGAGGAGCCTTACTGCCACTTTCAGCGGCGGATTTACCGGGCCCTTCAGGAAGACGGCGCCTCCTTGTGGGAGATCCGGCATCCCGTGGCCCGACTCAAGCTCCAGAAGCAGTTGATGGGGACCGTGGCCTTCAACCGGGAGAAGATGAACGAACCCACACCGGACTCAGGGCTCTTCCGGGAAGAGTGGTTGCACTACTACCACCCCGACAGTCTGAAGGACCGGCAGGTGGTGGTGTCGGGGTTTTTCGATCCATCGCTGGAAACCGGGGCCGCGTCGGACTACAAGGCCGTGGTTACCGTGGGCTGGGACCCGCAGGAGATGGTGTTTTACGTGATGGACGCCTTCATCCAGCGCGCCACCCTGGAGCAGACCCTGCGGGCCATCCACAACCGGCACCGGGAATACGGCTACCAGATCTTGGGAGTGGAGGACAATCTGTTCCAGCGGCTGCTGCTCAGGGAGTTCGACCGCATGGGGAAGGAACTGGGCCTGGCCCTGCCGGTGAAGGGGATTACCAACCGGGTGGCCAAAGAGACTCGGGTGGCCGGGCTCTCGCCTTTGCTGGAGCGGGGGAAGATTCGCTTCATCCGGGGCCATTCGGATCAGGAACTGTTGATGGAACAATTGCTCTTCTTCCCTTCCCGGACGGTGCACGACGATGGGCCGGACGCCCTGGAGGGGGCCATCCGCCTGGCTCAGGACATCCCGGCTGGGGCGGCCCCCCGATATGTGTCCATTAAGCCCCGGATGTTCATGGCCAGGGGCGCGTTTTGAAGAGTTGCCGGTTGCCAGTATTTAGATGGTTCAAAGATTTATTACTACTCGGAGCGGGAAATATGTTGCCTCGATGTAGGGACGGGTTTAAAACCCGCCCCTACGTTGCCCATAACCGATGCAACACAATTAATGCACCGAGTAGTAACTTGTAACCGGCAACTGACCACTGGCAACTAAAAAGGTCTTAACGGAGACGGAATGAAACTGCGAGACATTTTCGGGAGGTTGTTCAAACCCGAGGCTGCGCCGGAAATCCGGGAGCTGGGAGCCGTCAGTCTGGCGGAGCGGTGGAGCAGTTATCCCAGCGTGGGTCTGACCCCTCCTCGGCTGGCGGAGATTTTCCGGGAGGCGGACCTGGGGTATGTGGCCCGCCAGATGGAGTTGTTTGAAGAGATGGAGGAAAAAGACGCGCACCTGGCGGCCATCCTCCAGACCCGGAAAATGGCGGTGTTGAGCCTGGATTACGAGGTGCTCCCCTACAGCAAAGATCCGGTGGACGAAGCCGTGGGAGAATGGGTGGGGGAGATGATTTACCGCATCCCGGGGCTGGAGGGTGTATTTTTGGATTTGCTGGACGCCATCGGCAAAGGGTTTGCCCTTTCGGAAATTATCTGGGAGGTGGCCTCAGGGAAAGCCCAGGTGGCGGAACTCCGGTGGGTCCCCCAGAAGCGGGCGGTCTTCGGGGAGGACGGCAAGCTTCGGTTAATGACCCCGGACGGCCCCTGGCAAGGGGTGGAGCCGCCGTCTTGGAAGGTGATTTATCACCGCTACAAGGCCCGCAGCGGCTCCGCGGCCCGGGCCGGTGTTCTCCGGGTGGTGGGCTGGATGTATCTCCTGAAAAACTTCGCGCTGAAGGATTGGGCGGCCTTTAATGAAATCTTCGGCATGCCCCTTAGATTGGGAAAATATGATCCCACCGCGTCCTCTGCGGACCGGGAGGCCTTGTTTCAGGCCATCCGCCATTTAGGGTCAGACGCCGCGGGGGTGATCAGCAAGTCCACGGAAATTGAATTTGTGGAGGCCACCTCCCGGTCGGGCCAAAATCCTTATCAGGTGATGGCGGAGTTTTGCAACCGGGAGATGTCCAAAGCGGTGTTGGGCCAGACTCTGACTACGGATACGTCGGGGGGCACCGGCACCTATGCGGCAGCCCAGGTACACGGACAAGTCCGGCGGGACCTGGTGTTGGCGGACACCCAGGCCCTGGCCGCCACCTTGCGGGAGCAATTATTACGGCCCCTGGTGGGGTTCAATTTCGGTTGGGACCGGCCTGTTCCCTGGTTCCGGTTCAAGTATGAAGAAGAGAAGGATCTCAAGACCTTATCCGAGGTCTATCGCAACCTGGCGGCCATGGGGGTGCTTTTGACCGCTGAACATCTATCCGAACGCTTCGGCATTCCGTTACCTGCAGTTCAGGAACGGCCGGCGCAGGGGAAGGAGGACATTCAATGAGAAGATGCGGATGGTTCTGGCTGGTGGCCCTCATGGGGGTCTCCCTGGGCTGCTGCCAAAATCCGGGAGGGTTTGCCAAGGCGCAGCGCTCCCTGGAAACGGTGCAGAGTTTCTATGGCCCCATGCTCCAACAAGAGGGGTGGCACCAGGATGATAAGGTGCGCCAGGCGGTGGTGGCGGCAGACACCGCGCTGCTGCTGGCAGGGGAACTCCAGCGGCAGTGGTGTCCGGAGCCGGGGCAGGCGGCGCAGTTGGAGTTGCAGGCCTCCCAGGCCCGGAAGCTGGCGGAAGACGCGGGAATTAAGGGAGTGGCGGCTCCCCCGAATCCGGGGAAGTAGGGGGAAATGGGAATGGCGGCAAATCCGATGGAGGGCGACATTTTTCCCCGGTGGATCCGGATTCTCCCCTTGGGGAGGGTGGAATTGGTGGACCAGAGGAGTCCCCTGGAAGTGGACCTGGAGTCCCTCAGCGCCATGGTGTCGTCTTTTAAGTCCCGGGGAGTGGATGTGGTCATTGATTACGAACATCAGTCTCTCCAGGGAGAACGGGCCCCGGCGGCGGGATGGGTTAAAGAGCTGGAGGCCCGGGGCGACGGGCTCTATGCCCGGGTGGAGTGGACCCCCCAGGCCCAGGAGTATTTGCGGAACCGGGAATATCGCTACTTTTCTCCGGTGCTGCGGCTGGACCCGGAGACCCGCAAGCCACAGATATTGATGCAGGTGGCCCTGACCAATGTTCCAGCCATAAAGGGCCTGGCCCCCCTGGTGGCCAAGCAACAGGAGGAGACCTCCAGGGGAGTAGTGGTCAGGGGTATGGAGATGACGGCCAACAGGGAGAAAGGAAAGATGCGTGAAAAACTCAAGGGTCTGATGGGATTGGATCCTGGCACCCAGGAGGAGTCCCTGTGGGCCAGGGTGGTGGAGGTGTTTCGGGAACTGGGAGAGACTCTGGGGCTGCCGGAAGAGGCCCCGGCGTCCCGGTTGGCCGAAACGGTGGCCGCGCTAAAGGCTACCTCAGAGCAGCTGCCGGGAGTCCGGCAGGAGCTTGAGGTCCTGAAAAGCCGCTTGGCGGAGGAGACCTTGGCTCAGGTGGTGGAAGAGGCTCTGAAGGCCGGCAAGATTACTCCGGCCCAGAAAGATTGGGCCCTGGAATATTGCCGCCGGGACCAGGAAGGTTTTAAGACTTATATCACCGGGGCTCCTAAAGTGGTGCCCACGGGGGAGGATTGGGAGTCGCTGCGGGATTCACGGGGGGCCGGGGGTCTCCATCCGGAGGAGTTGGCTCTGTGCCGCGTCTTGCACCTTGCCCCGGAAGTTTATGCAACAGCCAAGGCCCAGGGCGGGAAAGCCCAATAAATGTGGAGGTGAAAGAGTATGGCAGCATTAACCCAAGACCGGCCTACAACTTACCGGGACGGCATTGAGTTGGAGTTCCCAGTGGCCGCCAACGCCCGCATCTTTGCCGGGTCTATGGTGTGTGTCAACACCGAGGGCTATGCCGTGCCTGCCGCGGATACCGCGGGGTACGTGTTTACCGGGGTGGCCCAGGAGCAGGCGGACAATCGCGGCGGAGCCAACGGCGCCAAACAGGTGCGGCTGCGCCGGAGCGGGGCGTTCAAGTTCGACGCGGCTTCCATCACCCAGGCCATGGTGGGGCAGCCCATGTACGCCGCGGATGACCAAACTTTTGATGACGCGGCGGGTCTCACCAATGATATCCGGGTGGGTGTGTTGGTGAAGTATTCATCCACCACCCAGGGCTGGATCGATATTGCCGGGTAAAGGGAGGAACACGAGATGATTATCAATGCCGAGGCCTTAGCCAGACTGTACACGGCCTTCAGCGCGGTGTTCAACGCCGCGTTTCAGGAGACCCAGACCTGGCATGAGCGGGTGACCATGATCGTGCCGGCCAACACCAGGATCATGGATTACAAATTTCTCCTGGATTTCCCCATGGTGCGGGAATGGATCGGGGATCGGCAGATCCGTTCCCTGGAACCCAAAGCCTATCAGATTGAAACCAAGGATTGGGAAGCCACCATCGAGGTGGAGCGCAATGACATCGAAGACGACCAGTTAGGGCTGTATAACCCGATCATTGCGGCCCTGGCCCAGGAGGCCAGGAAACATCCGGACAAACTGGTAGCTGACCTGATGACCGGGGGATTTGCCACCGCCTGCTTTGACGGGCAGTACTTCTTCGACACCGACCATCCCGTGGGGGCCGGCACCGCGTCCAACTTCGGGGGCGGCACCGGCTCTCCCTGGTATCTGCTGGACACCAGCCGGGCCATCAAGCCCTTCATTTTCCAATTGCGCCGGGGGGTGCAGTTGGTGCGCATGGACCAGGTGGAAGACGAGCAGGTCTTCATGCGCAAAAAGTTCCGTTACGGCGTGGATTACCGGGGCGCCGCGGCTTACGGGTTGTGGCAGATGGCTTATGCCAGCAAAGAATCCTTGAACGCTACCAATTACGCTGCGGCCCGGGTGGCCATGATGTCCCTCACCAATTCCGAAGGCCGGCCTCTGGGCATCAAGCCCGGTCTCCTGGTGGTGGGCCCCTCTCTGGAAGCCCAGGCCCGGGAAATCCTGCAGGCGCAGTTTATCATCGGCGACCCCAGCAGCGGCGGGGCCAAGACCAACATCTGGCAAGGCACCGCGGATCTCCTGGTGGTTCCCGAGTTGGGTTAAGAGCAGGTTTTCGGTTTTCGGTTTTCGGCTAAAGGCACCGAGACAAGACTCACTGCAATAAGGAAACCGGAAACCGAAATCCGGAAACGGAGGTTTTATGGGTTGGTTCGGCGGATTTACCCTGGAGACCTACAATCGCATCCCCGGGGACTACGAAGTAATCACGGTGGGGACCACCGTCGCGGCTCTGTCCCCCTCCAAAGTCAAACCCACCAGCGGCCCCTTCGCCCGCATGGTGGCCCGGGCGGCCCTGGTGTCCCTGGAGGGGGGGGACATCCGGTTTCGGATCGACGGGGCGAACCCCACCGCCGATGATGGCCACTATTTCACCAGCGGGGATACCCTGGTGCTTACCGGGACCACGACCCTGCAAAAATTCAAGGTGGTGCGGCAAGGGGATAATAACGGCACTATGCGGGCAACCTACTTTTATTAATTGGTGCAAGGGAACCCGTTTCAGCGGCCAACGGCTGTTTATTAAAAGTCTTTAATCCGTGAGGTCCCATGGCTTACTGCAACCAAGATGACATCCTCAAGATGATTCCCCAGGAGGAGTTGACGGAGTTGACCGCGGACACGGGAGATACCCCGGACCCCGAAGTGGTGACGGAAGCCATCGCCAAGGCGGACGCGGAAATCGACGCCTACCTGGGAACTCGCTATGCGGCACCCCTGTCTCCGGTGCCGGCGCAGGTTACTTCTTTGTCGGTTGACATGGCCATTTACCATCTTTATACCCGCCGCAGCCTGGCGCCCCAGGTGCGCCGCCAAAAATACGAGGCGGCCCTGGTGTTCTTGCAGCGGGTGGCGGCAGGGGAGGTGGTGCTGGAAGGCATGGGGGGAGAGCTTCCCGGGACCCAGCATCAAGGGGTGGAGGCCGAAGCTGCGACAAGACTCTTCTCCCGGGACACCCTGGGGGATTGGTGAGGCCTAGCTAATGGCCGGCCACTCCATGACCACAGTGGAAGACGCCCTTCTGGCCGCATTACAGGTGGAGATGGGTTCCCAGTTGCAGACCCTGGAAACTTACCAGGGTGATTGGCGAGCCGACCTGGAGCGCCGGACCTGGCGATTGCCCGCGGCGTTGATAACCCTGGTGCGCCAGCGGGGGGAGCAGGTGGCCTGGGGGTCCTATGACCTGACCCTGGAGGTGGCCGTGCTGGTGTTGGTGCGGCAGCTTCGGGGGGAAGAGGAGGGGCGGCGGGGCGACGGTGGAGCTTACGAACTTCTGGAAAGCGTCCGCCGGGCCCTGTGGCACCAGGACCTGGGCCTGGAACTCCAACCCCTGGCGCTCCTCAAGGAAGAGGCGCTTCTCAGCACCCCCGAACTGGTTGTCTATGGGGCATATTATCGCACCGGAACCTGGCAGGATTTCTGAGCCGGAGCTTCCGGCGCATCCGAGGAGATAGGCGCATGACCTGGTCCATCCGTAATTTTCTCGCCACTCACAATCTCATGGCGGTCTCGGCCAACCGGCAGGAGCCGGCGATGAACGCTGAGCAGGATTTGGACACCACTCTTCTGGTGGACGCCGGCTCCATGCTCACCTATCAGGCCCTGAAATTTCCTAACCGGGAAGAAATGACCGGCAAAGAGGAGCCGGACCGCGTCCATGATCTGGGGGGCAAGGTGGCGGGGACGCTCTCTTTTTCCCGGGCCCAACCCCAGCATTTGGCGTTTCTGCTGGCCTACGGGTTGGGAGAGGTCCAAACCACGGCGGCGGGGGCCAGCGGCTATCGCCACGCCATCCGGCCCCGGTCCGGGGAGGTGGATGTCTCCCGGTCCAACCCCTCTTTCACCGCGGCCATGCGGTTCGGGCGCCAGGTATTAAAGCGCCGCTTTGCCTCCTGTTTCATCGACCAGGTGCGGCTGGAATTCGCCAAAGACGGCTGGGCCAAGATCACCGGCGCGGTGAAAGGCAGCGGCAAGGTGGGGGACAATACCCAGGTGGAACCTGTTACCGCGGCTTATAATGCCGAGAGTCTGACTCTGGCGGCCAACGGGGTGGCGGGAGACACCGCGGCCCAGAGGTTGAGCAATGTCCAGGGCATCCAGGTCCTGGACCCGGCCACCCAGGCATGGGAAGACGTGAGCTACGGCGCGGTATCCGGCGAGGCGCCGGCGGTGATTACCATTACGCCACCGGGAGCCGGGAGCGATACGACCACCTACCGGGTGTATTATCTGCCCCAAGAGTCCGACTGGATGGCCTTCCCGGCCCGGGTGGAGGAGCCGCCCCTGAAGGTGAGCCAGGTGGAGGTCATCCTGGGAGGACGCTGGGACGGCGCCGCGTTTCAAGGGGGGCACCGCCTGGCCGCGGAAGTGCGCCGGATCACCTGGAGCCTGAAAAATAATCTGTCGCCGGAGTCCTGCCCCGGGGCGGGGGCCCCTTACGCCAACCGCGCCTTTCGGACCGGCCGGGAGCAGAAGCTGGGAATAGACCGGGACTTCCGGGATTTCCTGATGGCTCGGCATCTCAAGGACAACGATTACCTGGCTTTTTATCTGAAGGCCGTGGGACCGGAGTTCGAACCGGGAATACCCTATCAGGTGGAACTGGTGTTCCCCCGGGTGGCGGTGGTGGCCGCGCCGGTGAAGGCGGCCCAGCGGCGGCTGGCGGAGGACGTGGAACTGGCGGTGCTGGAAGACGACGACCTCGGCTCGGTCATCTGCTACGTCCAGAATCAGGTGAGCGGTTACGCGGGGTGAGCAGTGGTTAGTGGTTAGCTGTAATGACATCTCACGATAGCATACGGCTAAACGCGTGAGAACGGTAC
>CAZUBT010000023.1:0-42687 GCA_964618815.1 uncultured Desulfobacterales bacterium
CGCCACCGGTGTTCCTCCGGATATCTACGAATTTCACCTCTACACCCGGAATTCCGCTTCCCTCTCCCGAACTCAAGCCGATCAGTTTCAAATGCACTTCCAGGGTTAAGCCCTGGGCTTTCACATCTGACTTGACCAGCCGCCTGCACACCCTTTACGCCCAATGATTCCGAATAACGCTCGCACCCTCCGTCTTACCGCGGCTGCTGGCACGGAGTTAGCCGGTGCTTCCTTTGGTGGTACCGTCAAACCTGAGAGGTATTAACTCCCAGACTGTTCTTCCCACCCGACAGGGCTTTACGACCCGAAGGCCTTCTTCACCCACGCGGCATCGCTGCGTCAGGGTTTCCCCCATTGCGCAATATTCCTCACTGCTGCCTCCCGTAGGAGTCTGGACCGTGTACCAGTTCCAGTGTGGCTGATCGTCCTCTCAGACCAGCTACCCATCGTCGCCTTGGTAGGCTTTTACCCTACCAACTAGCTAATGGGACGCGGGCTCATCTCGATTCGACAGCTTACATGTAGAGGCCATCTTTGCCGAAAGACCCGAAAGTCCGTCGGATTATGCGGTATTAGCCCATCTTTCGATGGGTTATCCCCCAGACCGAGGTAGATTACCCACGCGTTACTCACCCGTGCGCCACTTTACTCCCCCGGCGAACCGGGGTTTCTCGTTCGACTTGCATGTGTTAGGCATGCCGCCAGCGTTAATTCTGAGCCAGGATCAAACTCTCCAGTTGAACTGGGATATTTATTTCCCGCACTCGGGCTCGCTATTTAGTTTTCAAAGAGCAAATTCCGCTAACTGGTATTATAGACACTTTTTTGCCGATGTCAAGGGAGATTTTCTTGGCCCTGCTTTCCTCCCCCCCAGCGGCGCCTCTTTTTGTAACCCATCCCCCGATGCCTGTCAAGGGACTTTTTCGCTTTTTTTTCCGCCCCGAGGCCATTCCTTCCCAGCCCCGATGCTTAACAAATTTATGATACCATACCAAAATCCAGGCGCAAGCCCTTTCTTGAAAAAAAGTTCTCAGTGGTTAGTTGACAGTTGACAGTGGTTCGTTTCGAATTTCCGGTTTCAAGTTTTAGGGAGAACGGCCTTGCCCTTTCTCCTTATAAGAAGTTCTGTTTCCAATGCAACAAACCCTGAGGTCGATTTGCTGATCATCCTGGTATTTTTACCGAAAACCGAAAACCCAAAACGGTATTATTCCCCTCCTTGCCCAAAGGACCGATGCGGCGGGCCTCCGTGCCCAGCTTCCTCCCTTGGGGTTTTCGGTCTTTCGTTTTCCCCACCCGTTCCCTTAGAGGGCGAACCTTGGGTTCGCCCTTTTCCTGCTCCTTACCTCTGACCCCTATTCCTGCCCTCCGGGAAAATTTCCAGGAATTCTGGACTTGCGGCGATTTTTTGATTAATATGGGTCTTACTCATGTGTCCATACTTTAGAAATATGGTCTATCGAACAGGTCACAGAACCCCATGGTAGTCTGCCGGCGAGGGCTTGCCTGGTTTTTGGGAATCCTGGCGCTATGGGGGGGGCTGGGTTTACTCAAAGCGCCGCCGGCCGCGGCCAGGGACGTAACCCTGAATCAATGCATCGACCTGGCCCTGGGCGCTGATCCCGATACCCTCTATGCCCGGGATAAGATCGGAATCGGCAGACTGAAGCGTTCCCGAGCCGTCCAGGATTTTCTTCCCAAAATCGACTATTATCTGACTTACGGGCCGCAAACGGATTATTTCGGCCGGCCGGTGGTGGACCGAAACCTCTTTTACACCGGGGTCGGCCTGGAGCAGCCCCTTTACAAAGGCGGGACCCTGAAGGGCGCGGTGAGACTGGCGGAAACCGAGACCCGGAAGCAGGAGTGGGAATACCGGGCCCGCAAACTGACGGTGGCTGCGGACACCATAAAAGCCTATTATCAGGCCATGACCGCCCAGGTTGTGATTAACCAGTATGAAACTCTGCTGCGCCAGGGGGAAGAGGACCTTAGGGAGGCCAAGGCCCGTCTGGACGCGGGCACCGGCACCCGGCTGGAGGTCCTGGACCTGTCGGTGAAGGTCCTGGAGGTCCAGCAAAAATTATCCAAGGCCCGGGCTCAATACCAGGTGTCCCTGTCGGGCCTGCGCCGGATTACCGGTTTGAAGGAAGAGGGCTCTCTCACCCTGCACCGGCATTTCCCGCTTTCGGACATCCGGGGTGACCTGACGGCGCTCCTCCAGGAGGCCCAGGCCCGCCGGCCGGACCTGGCTTCGGGCCGGGAAGAAGTGAATTATCAGCAACTGAAGACGGACATCGAGCGGGGCAAAAGGTGGCCCCAGCTCAGCCTGGTGGCCCGGTACGAATGGCAGGACCCCCAGATGTTCGATGGCAAGAAAGACTGGCTGGTGATGCTCAAGGCCTCCATCTCCTTTGGCAATACTACTTTGAGTTACAGTGACCAGCGCAACCATCTGTACCCCAATGCCCTGGCCTATCCGCCCCCCCCCGGCCAGCAGGCCCAGAATTTCGACTATTCCATTCGGCAGTTGCGCTATTCCATTTTCGACCGCTCCTCCAACAAGGTGGATATGGAAGAAGCCCGGGTGGGACGGGACTATGCCAAGGGGCGCTGGGAGCAGTTGCAGCGCCAGATTTCCCAGGAAGTCAAGGACGCCTATGCCCAGAAGGAAGACAGTGCGGCTCGCATGGAAACCGGCCAGAAGCAAGTGATCATGGCTCGGGAGTTGGTGGAAATCATCCGCACCAAGTTCGGCGCGGGGCTTACCACCCTGGCGGAGGTCTTCAAGGCCCGGGCCACCCTGGCCGAAGCCGAAGTGAGCCTGGCCACCGCCCAAAATGATAAAGCCACGGCCCTGGGGAAACTCTATCAGACCCTGGGGAGGGAGATGATGCTCCAGGGAGGCGGATCATGAGGCGCAAACTCTGGCTTCTCAGCCTGCTGATAGCGCTCCTGGCCGGGGGCGCGGGATTATATTTTTATTTAACCAAGGGCTCGGCCGACCCCAAAGCTGCCCGCAGCCCGGCTCCCGGAGCCTCCCCCGGAGCCCCGCCCCAGGCTGTGATGGTGGACCGGGTGCCGGTGAAAACCGCGCCGGTGGCAAAGCTGGACCTGGAAGTGACCTTGTCGGTGTTCGGGGCCATCAATTACCTGGAAAAGGTGGATGTGGGCGCGGAAATGGCCGGCGTCTTGAAGGAAGTGCCGGTGCAGACGGGGGACCTGGTGCAGCCGGGCCAGGTGGTGGCCGTGCTGGATACGGACCTGCTCCAGGCGGAACTCCAGGCCAAGACCGCGCTCCTGGCCCAGTCCCAGGCCCAACTGCAGTTGGCCGCCTGGCAGTACCAGGCCCAAAAGAAGGTCTATAAGGTGGGGGGCATCTCCCTCAAGGATATGGAAGAGGCCGAGGCCGCGTACCATGCCCGGCAGGCGGAAAGCGCCCGGTATAAAGCCGAGATCGCCCAGGTAAAGACGCAGATCCGCAAGGCCGCCCTGACTTCCCCCATCGTGGGGGTGGTGGCCCAAAAGAATTTCAATAAGGGCGAACGCATCTCGTCCCAGACGGAGAAGGGCATAGTCACCCTGATGCAGGTGGATGAGGTCTATGCCGAGGCCGAGGTCAATGAACGGGACCTGCCCCGCCTGCGCCCGGGCTTGGAGGCGGTGGTCTATCCCGACGCCTATCCCGCCGCGCCCGTCCGGGGCCGCATTGAGCGCCTGGAGCCGGTGCTGAAACAAGACACCCGCAGCGTCATCGCCAAGGTGCGGCTGCCCAATCCCCAACTGCTCCTGCGGCCCGGCATGTTCGCCCGCATCGAGATTGTCCTGGACAAGATCGCCGGCGCGGTGGCCGTTCCCATGGCGGCTCTGCGCCAGGCCCCGGATAAGTCCTGGCAGGTCTTCGTGGTGGACGATGAAGTGGCCTTTCTGCGCAAGGTGGCCGTGGGTCTCACCACCCCCACGATGGCGGAAATCAAAGACGGCCTAGCCCCCGGGGACGCGGTGGTGGTTGAAGGCGCGGAACGCCTCCGGGATTTAGCCCGGGTGGTGTCCCAGCCGGGGGCCCAGAAGGAACCATAAAAGATTTCACCACAAAGACACCAAGGACACCAAGGTTCACTAAGACCCTATAGGGCGCCCCGGGGCCGCCGCCTTCCCGGTAACCATTTTCTTCACCCACAAGAGGAGAAAACCGCACCAGGCGGGGGGAGACATGAAACACGCAAACCAAAAATCGACGCGGCGGACATGGCATAAAGACTGGCGAACCTGGGCGGTCATCGGCCTCATGTTGGCCGCCATGGGCATCTATGTCCTGACCCTGGATGAATCGGTGCAGCCGGGTGGCGCCTTCCCAAACGCCCCCCCGGCCGCGGCGAATCCTGCCGCGCCTCCCCAATAATCATCAGAACCATGGGGCGGCCCGGAGCCGCCGCCTTGCCGGTAACGACGGGCGCGGCCTGCCCGATGAATGTTTAAAGGGTCGGAATGAAGGTAAATTTTCTAGTAATTATCGCCATCGCCGCGTCGCTGCTTTTTTCGGCGCCGGAGGTCGCTGCCGCGCCTTCCCCCATTGAGGTGGATTCTAAGCCAGGCGTTTCTTCCACTCAAGTAAAGTATGCAACTCTTGCCATCAACGATATCGTCCGGTTTTTTTGGGATAACTACAAGATAGCTTTGCATCGGAAATTGCGGCTGATTTTGGTCCCGGACGATAAAGTCTATGAAACCGTGCTGATCAATGATTTTAAAGACACTCCGGCCAATGCCCAGAAAAGGGCGAAAAGCACCGGGGGCATGGCAAGGGAGATCAGGGGCCAATATATTTTGGTTCTCAAGGCTAAAGAATCGGTTTCCAGCGCTGCCATGATTAAAGTGGCAAGCCATGAAATGATCCATTGGTATCAATATGAGGCGGGAGGCAGCAAGAAAAGCGCGGAAATCAAATGGCTCCTGGAAGGGGTGGCCGACGTCATGGCGGTTCAAATCACTGAAGCCCATAAGAGTGGGGAATTTGATAAATATCGGGAGAGCAGCTTAAGAGCCCTTAAGAAAGCCGCGCAAATACCCTCCTTGAAAGATTTGCATTCCCGGAAGGATTGGAACGCGGCCATGGAGAAATACGGCGGCGCCGCGGTTTATAGGAAAGCGGGGTTGGCGGTTATGGAATTAGCCCAGCGCCGGGGCGTCAAGACTCTTTTCTCTTATTTTATCAACTTAAAAAATCAAACTCCGGCGAGGGCCTTTGAACAGACGTTCCACCTGAATCTCCAGAAGTTTGAAAATGAAATGGATCAGAAATATCGGAAGTAGAAGATGATGGTGTGTGGTGTCTGTCCTGCGGGAAGATTTCAGGCGGGCGCGGAGGCCCGCCCCACCAAAGGAATCAGGAAAATGTGGAACAGCCGCCCTCGGCTGTTCTGCAGGGTGTCCACTGGGCAGCAAATGTACCGGCGAGGGCGCCTGTGCCACCGGCAATTGGGGCATAGGCGCGGTTTGTTTGGCCTCAGCGCCTCTGGGAGGTAGCTCACTGTGGGAGTAATTGTCTCAGTGAAAGATGTGGTTAACGAAATGGACGGGCTGATGGATGAGCACCATGCTTACCTGAACCGGCGCACCGGTGAACTGATCACCCTCTCCAGCGAAGAACTGTCTACCGCCGAGGATGAGGTTGATATCAGTCAGTATCCGGACTGGCAGCAGGAAATTATCGAAAAGGCCAAAGAAGTGATCGACGATGAGGACTTCCTGCCCCTCCCGAGCAAATTTGACATACATGAATACAGCATCATGGAAGATTTCTCTTGGTCAGTCCAGGACCAGGGGATGAAAGAGGACCTTCTGGACAAAATTAGGGGACAGGGAGCTTTCCGGCGCTTCAAAGATGCCATTCATTTTTTCGGCATTGAAGAGGCATGGCATCAATTCCGCCAGGAGGCGCTGGAGAAAATCGCCGTAGATTGGCTGGAAGAACACGACATTCCATACACTCGAGGGACAAACTAAGACTAAGAGCGCCTGACCACCGCTTATTCTCGTTCCCAAGCTGGGCGGTCTTTTCATAAATACGATGACGTACGGCATCACCCAGGTTGCCGAAGCAGGAGCTTCGCACCCAATTGCGTTTCCAAGCAGGAGCTTGGGAACGAGTGGAATATAGGGCGGCCCGTGGCCGCCATGATTGCGGCGTGCATGGCATGCCCTATGATTCGGTGGTGCGTAGGACGCACCCTACGTTTTTGCTGAAGCATGACAGCTTATGCTTCACCGAAAACTGAAAACACGAAGAATAAAGAAAAAAACCGGAAACTGAAAACCGCCGCTAACATGCAGCTAACCCATCTGGCCATCAAGCGTCCCATTGCGGTGTCCATGGTCTTTCTGGCCCTGGCCTTGCTGGGGTTTCTCTCCTGGCAGCGCCTGCCTTTGGAATTGATGCCCGCCCTCAACTATCCCCAGCTCACGGTGGTGACCCAGTGCGAGAACGTGGCCCCCCTGGAAATGGAGGTCCTGGTCACCAAGGCCCTGGAATCCGGTCTGGGCACCGTCAGCCGGGTGCGCGCCATCAATTCCATCTCCCGGGAAGGCATCTCCCTCATCACCTTGGACTTCGACTGGGGCACCAACATGAACTACGCCTCGTTGGACGTCCGGGAGAAGCTGGATCAGACCCGAGACCTGCTGCCCAAGGAAGCCGGGACCCCTATGATCGTGCGCTACGATCCCGGGTCCCTGCCGGTGATGACCCTGGCGGTGAAGGGGACCGGGCTGGCCTTCGAGGATTTGCAGGAACTGGTGTCCAACACCATCAAGCGGGAGATCGAACGGGTGGCCGGGGTGGCTTCGGCCCGCTTGGGCGGCGCCATGGAGCGGGAGATCCGGGTGGCGGTGCACCCCGGCAAGCTGGTGGCCCAGAAATTATCCATCGGCAATCTCCTGGAGGCTTTGAAGGAGGCCAATCTCAATTTCCCCGGGGGCAAGATCGTCCAGCACAACCAGGAGCTGCGCCTGCGGGTCCTGGGGGAGTTCCGCCAACTCCCGGATTTGGGCAAAGTGGGGGTCTCCAAATATTCCCGGGGCGCGGGACAATCTCCCAAGAGCGGCGCCCCCACCTTCCTCCGGGAAGTGGCGGAGGTCCAGGACACCTTCAAGGAAGACCAGTCCGTGGCCCGGCTCAATGGCCGGCCCAGCCTGATTCTGGGCGTGTACAAGATGGCCGACGCCAACACCGTGCAGGTGGTGGACCGGGTGAAGGCCCGGGTGGCCGCACTGAATCAAGAGTACAAGGCCAAGCTGGAAATCCTCACGGCCCAGGACCAGGCCCGCTATATCCGGAGCGCCATTTGGCAGTTGGAGGAGGCCGCGGTGTTGGGGGGCCTATTGTCCTTCGGGGTGCTCTTCGGGTTTCTGGCCAGTCTGAACAGCGCCCTGATCATCATGACCGCGATTCCCATCTCGGTGTTGGCCACCTTCAGCCTCATGTACTTAGGGGGCATCAGCCTCAACATGATGTCTTTGGGGGGCCTGGCCCTGGGGGTGGGGATGCTGGTGGACAACGGCGTGGTGGTCCTGGAAAACATCAAGCGGCATCAAGAAGCCGGGGAGGCTGCGTCGGAGGCCGCCATTGTCCGGGGCACGGACGAAGTGAAGATGGCAGTCACCGCGTCCACCCTGGCCCATGTCGTGGTCTTCGTGCCGGTGATCTTCGTCAAGGGCGTGGCTGGGCAGTTCCTCTACCAGGTGGGGCTGACCATCTCTTTTTCCCTGCTGGTGTCATTGGTGGTGGCGTTAATCTTGAACCCCATGCTGGTCTCCCTGGGGCGGCATCCCAGGACCCGCAAGGCGGAGCCGGTATCGGGGCCCCGATTTGCCTGGCCCCGGATCCTGAAGGAGCGCATGGATGCCGTGTACCGCGGCCGGCTGGAGGCGGCCTTGCGGCGCCGGGGCCTGGTGCTGGCCGTGGCCCTGGGGACCATGGTCCTGGGAGTGATTATCCTCATGAACTTAGGGCGGGAGCTCATCCCCACCCTGGACCAGCGGGAATTGCTGCTCAGGGTCAGCGCGCCGCCCAACACCACCTTCGCGGCCACCTCCCAACGGTTGCAGTCTATTGAGGACCTGCTCCTCAAGCACCCGGGGGTGCAGACCGTGATCACTCAGTTGGGGTACAACCCCAAAGAGCAGTACGAAAAGGTCATGGAAGAAAAAGAGAGCCGGGTGGGCACCATCATGGTGACGCTTAAGCCCCAGGGGGAATTCGGCCGGTCCGCGGCCGCCATCATGGAGGAGTTGCGGCCGCAGTTGGATAAGATTCCCGAAACCAAGATCGAATATATCTTCCCCCAGGGCATGAGCCAGTGGCTGGGGCAGAAATCCCAGGTGCCGGAGTTGCTGACCCTGAAAGGCCCGGAGCTGGAGGTCCTGGAGAAGCTCTCCCAGGAGGCGCTGGCCCGCATCACTCCGATAGTGGGCCTTAAGGACCTGGAAACCAGCTTGAAGAAAGAAAGCCGGGAATCCCGGGTGGTCCTGGACCGGGAGCGGGCCGCGGCCTTCGGGTTGTCCATTAAGGATATCGGCGACACCCTCAAGGCCTGCATCCAGGGGGAGGTGGCCACCCAATTCCGGCAGGCGGATAAGGACATCGACATCCGGGTGCAGCTTATCGGGGCCAAGCAGCAGACCCTGCCGGACCTGTCAAGGCTCTTCATTTATTCCAAGCAGCTCAGAGCCGAGATCCCCCTGCAGGCGGTGGCCCGGATTGAGACCGGCCCCGGGCTGATGGAGGTGCACCGCCGGGACCAGGAGCGTCTGGTGGCCATCCGGGGCAATGTCGTCGGCCGCAGCCTGGGGGAGGCCCAGGCGGACATCCAGCGGGACCTCCAATCCCTGGCCCTGCCCCCGGGCTATACCCTGGCAACCAGCGGCGAGGCCCTGGAAATGCAGCGGTCCTTCGGGGCCCTGTTCTGGGCCCTGCTGCTGTCGGTGCTTCTGGTCTATATGATCCTGGCGGGGCAGTTCGAATCCCTGCTGAACCCCCTGATCATCCTCCTGGCGGTGCCCTTTTCTCTGGTGGGGGTGGCTTTGGCCCTGTGGCTCAACGGCTGGGGGATCAGCCTGGGGGTCTATTTCGGGGCCATCATGCTGGGGGGCATCGTGGTGAACAATTCCATCCTGCTCATTGACTACACCAACACCCTGCGCCGCCGGGGCTACTCTCTGGAGGAGGCGGTGCTCTTGGGCAGCGGGGCGCGGCTCAGGCCCATCATCATGACCACCCTCACCACCTGCCTGGGCCTCCTGCCGTTGGTGCTGGCCCGGGGCGAAGGCGCGGAGCTGCGGGTTCCTTTGGCCCTGACGGTCCTGGGGGGGCTCCTGACCTCCACGGTGCTCACCCTGATCCTGGTGCCCCTGCTGTATCACTGGAGCGAAGAACTCCTGTCCCGCCGGCGGGGCAAGGGGGGCAAAAAGACGGAAGGAGTGGGGGAATAAATCTCTCGGGCATTTTCATGCCGATGGTCATTTCCTTACGCACACAACGAAGGATGAAAATGTCTCACGCCGAAGCGCAAAGACCTCAAAGAAAATATGTGGAACAGCCGCCCCCATTTTCATATAAAGAATATCCATGAATTTGACAAATTAAAAAGCCGGGTGATAATATAATTTTATATTTTATAAATTTCAAAATTTTATAATTTACTATTAAACCGAAAAGTCCAACTGAGCCGGGAAGCGGATTAAGGAGCAGGTTATGGAACTGGTAAAAGTAAAAAATAACTTTCAAATAACCATACCGCAAAATCTTCGAAAGCTCATCCGGCTGGCGGTGGGGGATTATGTGGAAGTGGAAATTCAGGGCGATGGCCTGTTGATCAGGCCGGTAAAGGTGGTGCAGCGGGACCAGGAATATTTTTTCACCCAGGAATGGCAGGAAAAGGAGCGGGAAGCGGACCGGGACCTTGCCGAGGGCAGGATAGAGGGACCGTTTGAAGAGGTTGGGGACGCCTTAAAAGCCTTAAAGAATACCCGGGAATGAGGCTTTATTTCACCCGCAGCTTTATCAAGGATTATCAGAGGCTGCCGGAAAGTCTCCAAAAAGCTGTGGACCACAAGCTTGAGCTGCTCCTCAAGAATCCGCGCCATCCGTCCTTGAAAATAAAAAAAATGCAAGATCCCCGCAATATTTGGGAAGGAAGGATGACCAAGGGATACCGCTTCACCTTCCAGAGGGAAGGAGAAACCCTGATGCTCCGAAGGCTGGGGACTCATGATATCTTGAGGACCCCTTGAGAGAGAGCCTATCCCCTCTTCCCTGATGCATAAAGGAGGTTTCAAGTGGGATTGACTGCCCGGGAGGTGATGGAGACGCAGTATTACACTTTATCGCCGGAAATCCCTATTTCGGAGGCGGTTAAAATTTTTCGGCAGGCAAGCGCAGAGCGCCGACAAACGGTGTTCGGGATGATGGTCACCGACGCGGCCGGACAACTGGCGGGCATGTTGTCACTCTACGACGTTCTCCTGCTGCTCAGGCCCAAGCATATTCACATCTGGGGCGAGATGGGGGACCTGGAGATCACCGGCATCCTGGACAATGCCTGCCGCCGGGCTAAATCCGTGCTGGTGGGGGACATCATGACCACCGAGGTGGTCACCATCACTCCGGATACGCACCTGTTGTTGATCATTGATATCATGATCAAGCGGCATATCCGCCGGCTGCCGGTGGTGGAAGATGGCAAAATTATCGGGATAGTCTATCTATCCGGAGTTTTCCGGCATCTCCTGGACCGGTTGGCTCTTTGAGGACGGTTTTCGGTTTTCCTTCCGGACCCAACGAAAAATGAAAATGTTTCACGCATAGGCGCAAAGACCTCAAAGAAAAAATGTGGAACAGCCGCCCCCGGCTGTTCTTTTAAACCGTTGCCCCCCGGCATCGTTATAGTTGACGATTTCATCTCAAGTCGATCAGGTCCTGCAGGTCCATCAGTTTTTACCGAAAACCGAAGACCGAAAACCGGAAACGGTATTTAAGATGCCCATCATAGATTTTAAGAACGTCTTAAAAGGCTTGACCGTCCAGGAGGCCATGCGCCGCCAGGTGATTAGCCTGTCCCAAACGGAATCCCTGGAACAAGCCATCCGATTCACCATCAAATACAAGGTCAACGCGGTGCTCATCACCGACGCGCAGCAGGAAGGCCTGGGGGTGGTGTCCAAAACCGACCTCATGGGCGCGTACTACGCGGGTTTGCCGGTGGCTACGCCCCTCAATGCGGTCATGGTGGGGCCGCCCAGGTTTTGTCGCCCCTCCGACAGCCTGGACTCGGCCCTGGATACCATGCGGACCCACGGGATTCACCGTCTGTATGTTTCCGAAAAGGCTTCCCGGCGGGCCGGGGGGGTTTTGGCCTATCCGGATATTGTGGGCCTGCTGTACCGCTACTGCACCCGGTGCGACCGCAATATTACCTTGAAAGGCCAGGGGTCCCAGGGGGTCGGGGAGGCTTTTCTGGTGCGGGAGGTCATGACCCCGGGAATCTGCGCCTATAAAGAAACCGACAGTCTGCAAGGGGTGATGGAGGGCCTGGCGGCTTATCGATTGGGCGCGGCGCTCATCACCGGGGCAGCCGGCGCCCCCGCGGGGGTGGTGTCCAAAACCGATCTCATCGCGGCCTTCAAACACGGGGTCCCCGCGGAGGCCCAGGCCCGCGCCATCATGAACGCTCCGGTTCAGGCCACCGACGGCAATGAGCTGCTGCTTACCGCGCTGAAGCAAATGATCGTCGCGGATGTGCACCGCATATTCGTTTATCGAGAATCCCCTCAAAATCTGGTGGGCGTGTTGTCACTCTCCGACGTGGCCCGGTTCCGTTCCGGCACCTGCCGGGCCTGCCTGGTGAGCCGCATCAAGATTGAGGATGGACGGTGAGGGTAGCAGGATTCGATCGTTGATCCAATTGTCAGTTTGACAAAGGTAGGGACTCTGATACAATTTGAACTGATGAGTTAATTGAAGACTTGATGCAAGGAGCTGTCACATGGCCGACAAACCTACCACCAGGCTCATCGATGCCCTCACCGCCAGGACTCGCTTCGGGGAGCTGATGGAGCAGATTGACCAGGAGCAGATGCGCTTCGTGGTGAGCAAGCGCGGCAAGGCCAAAGTGGTGATGATGAGCGTGAGGGATTATCTCCAGAACATTTTGAAAAAACCGGAGATCTTGGTGCAACTGCAGTTGGACGCCAAAATCGCGGGTATGGATAAGGTTACCGATGAGGAAATTAACGCGGAGATTGCCGCCTACCGCCAAGCCAAGAAAAAATAATCCGCTATTTACATGCTCAAAATTATTCTCGATACTAATGTGATTATCTCTGCCCTTCATAAACCCGACAGCAATCCTGAGATAATCCTTTCCGCAGGATTAGATAATGATGCCGGGATCTGCTCTCTATATCTAAGTGATGATATCATGCGAGAATATAGGGAAGTTTTGGCCCGTGATAAATTCAGCTATTTGGGCCGGGATAGAGTGGAAACTTTCCTTATGGAAATAGGAACTCGTGCAGTAAAGATTTATCCTTCGGTACCAGTCCGGGCGGCGGTTGATCCAGGCGATGATAAGTTTCTGGAATGCGCTTTGGAAGCCCGGGCAGATTTCTTCATTACCGGGAATACGAAACATTTCCCCTTTAAGAAATTTGGCCATACTCAGATTGTTACTCCCCAAAATTTTCTCGAGATCATGGGTGGACTAATTACCTCAGAGTTAGGTTGACCTTTGCTTTGGGTTCAGCTTAGGTTTACGCCAGCGCCATAAGATTTATTTTCACGAGATGAGGGAGACAACCCTCTCACCCGGAGCACGAATGAGCCTGATTCACAGGGCGCTTCGCAGACCCGTCAGCGTGGCCATGTTCTTCGCGGCCCTGGTGCTGTTGGGGCTCATCTCTTTGGTATTCCTGCCCCTGGACCTCATGCCCGAGGTCTCCTACCCGGTGCTCACCGTCACCACCCGCCTGGGCGGCTACAGTCCGCCGGAGATTGAGCAGACCCTCACCAAGCCCATGGAGTCGGCCCTGGCCTCCCTCAACAACCTGGTGCGCCTCAAGTCCTTTTCCCGGGACGGGGAGTCGGAATTCCGCCTGTCCTTTGAGGTGGGCACGGACATGGACTTTGTGATGCAGGAAGTAAGGGAACGCCTGCACCAACTGCTGCCCCAGTTTCCCCCGGACACCCGCACCCCCCAGTTGTCGAAGTATGACCCGGCCTCGGCGCCGGTGATGGTGGTGAGCCTCTTCGGGTCCAAGGACCCATTGGCCCTGCGCTACGTGGCCGAAGAAACGGTCCAGAAGACCCTGGCCCGGACTTCCGGGGTGGCCCACATTGCGGTGCACGGCGGCCAGAAACCCGAAATCGTCATCGAGCCGCGCCTGGACCGACTCCGGGCCTTGGGCCTGAGCATCATGGACCTCACGGAGATGCTCAAAAAGAACAATGTGGAACTGGCGGTGGGCCATCTCACCCAGGGGGCCTCCCAGGTGCCCCTGCGTTCTCTGGGCGGTTTTAAGGACCTTAAGGACATCGGGCAGATGGGGGTATTGCGCACCCCTTCCGGGTCCCTGGTGCATTTGAACCAGTTGGCCGCAATTACCTACGCCCCCCAGGAGGAAACCTCCATCAGCCGCTACCAGGGGGAACCCCGGGTCATGGTCACGGTCTTTCGGGAATACGGCGCGCATATCGTGGACCTGACCAAGGCCCTGAAGACCACCCTGGAAGCCCTGCAGAAACAGTTGCCCTACGGTCTTAAAACCCAAATCATCTATGACCAGGGGGAGTTCATCGTCAGCGCGGTGGACCGCCTCCGGGAAGCCGCGCTCTTAGGGGGGCTCTTCGCCATCCTGGTGGTGTGGGTGTTCTTAAGGCATGTGGCCAGCACCCTGATCATCATTGTATCCATCCCCATCTCGGTGATCGCCACCTTCGGGTTCATGCACTTAACCGGCATCAGCCTCAACCTGGTGTCCCTGGCGGGGCTCACCCTGGGCATCGGCATGTTGGTGGACAACGCCATTGTGGTGGTGGAAAACATCTACCGCCACCGGAAATCCGGGGAGGACAGTTTTGCCGCCGCGGAGCTGGGGACCCGGGAAGTCCTCCAGGCCATCACCGGGGCTACCCTGGTGCACCTGGCGGTGTTTTTCCCCATCTTTTTCTTCCAGAAGAAGGTGCGGCTGTTTTACCAGGACCTGTGTTACACGGTGTCCGTGTCCCTGCTGATCTCCCTGGTGGTGGCGGTGATCCTGGTGCCGGTGATCGCGGCCCGCTTGAGCGCGCCCCGGCGGGAGGTGGCCTTCCTGCCCCGGCTGGCCCGTTGGCACCGCCGCCAGTTGATCAGGGTCTTGCGTCTGCGCTTTCTCTGGATTTCCCTGAGCGCCGGGCTGCTGCTCCCCAGCTTCCTGTTATTGGGAGGCCTGGGGTTTGAATCCTCCACCCGTATGGATCGGGGGGAATTTACCCTGATCCTCCAGACCCCACCGGGCACCGCGCCGGCCATCGCCGACAGTTTGGGGCGACAGGCGGAGCAGTTGATCCTCAGGCGCCGGGAAGTCAAGGACGTGTCCACGGAGATCAAGGAGAATGTGGCCCGGCTCCGGGTGCGGCTGAAACCGGGAACCCAGCGGAGCTTGACCACCCGGGACCTGGTGGAGCAGATTCGTCCGGAGATCGCGGCCCTGCCTTCGGCCCACGCCCATTTTCAAGTGGAGAAACGGGGGGAGAGCGACAACGCGGTGACCATCGAGGTGAGCGGCCCCAGCCAGGACGGCCTCATCGGCCTGGCCCTGGAGGTGCGCCGGCGGCTGCGGCGGCTGGAGCAATTGCGGGATGTGGTGATTCATCTGAAAGATCCTTCTCCGGAAATGGAAATCGTGGTGGACCACGAACGCGCCGCCTATCTGGGCCTCAGCGCCTCGGAGGTGGCCCACGCGGTTAGGGCCGCGCTCACCGGACCTCTGGCATCCCGCTTGCGGGAGCCGGATAAGGAAGTGGAGGTGCGCACCCGCCTGCCGGTCCAGGATCGGGAGAGCGCCCAGGTGCTCCAGCAGCTTACGGTGCCCAAATGGGTGGGGTCGCCGTCCCGACAGATCCAGATCCCCCTGTGGCCGGCCATCCAGATGCGCCGGGGCTGGGGGAGCACGGAGATTCACCGCTTCAACCAGCGCCGGGCCCTGGAATTGAGCGCCGAGACCCAGAGCCTGGACCTGTACCGGGCTGCGTTTCTCATCCAGGAAGAACTGGACCGCCTCCCCTGCCCCCCGGGGTATGAAGTCCGCCTGGGGCAGAGCTTTGCGGAACTGGAAGCCTCCCGCCGGGAGATCATCTTTGCCCTGGCTCTGGCCCTGACCCTGATCTATATGATCATGGCGGCGCTGTTCGAGTCCTTCCGCACCCCCTTCATCGTCATCTGTTCCGTGCCCCTGGCCCTGGTGGGGGTCGTCGCGGCTCTGTGGTTCACCGGATACTCGGTGAGCGTGCCCGTGTACGTGGGGGGCCTGGCCCTGGCGGGGATTGTGGTGAACAATGCCATTGTGCTGGTGGACCACATCAACCAGTTGCGGGCCCGGGGCGTGCCCTACTGGCCCGCGGTGCTCCGGGGCGCCCAGGATCGCCTGCGCCCCATTCTCATCACTTCGGTCACCGCCATCCTGGGCCTCCTGCCCATGGCCCTGGAGCGCCATGAAGGCGCGCAACTGTGGAGCCCCCTGGCCTGGACCATAATCGGCGGCTTGCTTAGCTCAACTTTCTTGACACTTTTCCTAATCCCGGCTATTTACACAGTAATCAGTACGCGGACTCCTACCCGAGACTTGACAATGGATAAACCATGAGAAGGAGGGTGATGGGATGGTTTTTAAGCACAAGACGATTTATTGGTGGTTATCATGTTTATTAGTATTATTCTTTTGTTTGCCGGCATGTCAGCCCGCGGCCAAATCCGACAAAGACAAGGGGCCGATGCCGGCCCAGGCCATGGAGCACTTCCGCCAGGCCCATAAATTCTGGTCCGAGCAAAAACCGGATGAAGCCCTGAAGGAATTCCAGGAGACCGTGCGCCTGGCCCCGGATTCCCCGCTGGCTTACTTCTGGCTGGGCAAGATCTATTTCCTCCGCCAGAACAAAGACGAAGCGGAAAAAAACTTGAAAAAGGCGATGGAGTTAGACCCCAAGAATTACCACTCCATGGCCTTATTGGGCCGGCTCTACTCCTTTAATAAGGCCAAATTGGATGAGGCCCAGAAGTATCTGACGCAATCCCTGGAGGCGTCTCCGGATAACCTGGAAGCCCATTTCGACCTGGGCAGGGTTTACGCCATGAAAGGGGACCGGGAGCGGGCCACCCGGGAATTCGCGTTCACCCTGTCCAAAGAAGCGGACTTTGCGGTGTATCATTTTGAAGTGGGACGGGTCATGGAGGCCTGGGGGAATAGAGACGCGGCCATGGGCCATTTCAAGCGGGCCTTGGTGCTTAATCCCAAGTTAACTATGGCCACCCAGGCCATCGAACGTCTGGAGAAGGCCCCCAAGGAAGCTCCCAAGGCCCCCGCAAGTCCGGCTCCGGCTCCTCCCGCGGCGCCTCCTCCGGGGAAGAAGGGAGCCAAATAATCCCAAAGGTTTGATGCAGGAGGGGAAACTGGAGTATCCCCTACTTAGTATTCGGAGCCCATAATTAATGTCATTTCCAACCCGTCAGGCAGGGGCGGTGCGCTCACCGCCCCTGCGGAACCGGGATCGCTTTTCCGCTTAGAGTAATAAGTTCTCATCCCGGTGGAAGTTGTCCTTCATACCCGCCTGCCCGGTTATGGGCGAACACAAGGTTCTCCCCTACGTATGAAAAATCCCTTTTGAACGTAACCTGGTATGAACAGCCGGGGGCGGCTGTTCCACGTTTTTCCCATTGGGGGGAGAAGCTTTCCACCAACAAATCGAAAATCTAAGCTAATACTTTTCTAAGCAGTTGCTCATGAGCCTTGGGCTCACCCGTAAATCATGAAAAGTCCTGATGGGCATACTCCTAACTTTGAACTTTGAACCTTGAACCTTGAACTTTTCCAAGCAGAGGTCTTGCCTTGACCCTAAGGGTAATTATGACTTCCGGGAAGCCGGACATAGACAAGGCAACCTTTCATGTTTATAGATAGGATAGGTTTTTAAGATATAAGCCTGGCGTCGCGCCCATCAGAAATTCGGAGGACCGAACCATGTCAACGGAAATCTATCCGGGGTGGTACAACTTCATCAAAACAAATCACGGCAAATTTATCCACGCGCTGGAGCAGTTGGGTGAAGTGGTGCGGAAAGAAGGGCCTTTGGATGAAAAGACCTCGCATCTGATCCAGTTGGCCGCGGCCGCGGCCATCCGCTCGGAGGGGTCGGTGCATAGCCATGCGAGACGAGCTCTAAAAGCAGGCGCCCAGCCGGAGGAAATTTATCACGCGGTCATCTTGCTCACCAGCACCATCGGGTTTCCCAATACTTCCGCGGCCCTGAGCTGGGTTTATGACATCCTGGAGGAAGAACAGGGCTGAGGTTGCAGGGGAGTTCGAAACGCGCCCAATGAGAAGCTTTTATCTCGGGGGGGGCATCCTGGGCCACTTCTCATGGGTCTTATACCAAGTTCTGTTTCCAATGCAACCAACTTAAGTTTCAACTAGCTGATAACCCTGGTCTTTTTAACCGAAAACCGATAACGGTCTTATCGTGTGCCCCGATAGCTGTTCAGGCCGGAATTAATCCGCCGTCTTGGATCACGAGCAGGTCATCGCCAAGTCTCTGCGCCTGGGCGGGGTCATGGGTAATCATCAGGATGGTGGATTGCCGCGCCTCTTTCAATCTCAGGATGATGCCCTCGATAATTTCCGTGTTGCGTGGATCAATATTGGCGGTAGGCTCATCCAAGAAGAGGATCTCCGGGTTGATGACCATGGCCCTGGCAATCCCCAGGCGTTTGGTTTCGCCGCTGGAGAGTTCCAGGGCTCGTTGAAATCTTTTGTGAGCCAGACCCACGGAAACCAGCGCTTCATTAACTTTGTCCTCGATTATCCTGCTGTTCATCCCCCGGATCTTTAGCCCATAGGCCACATTCTTAAAGACCGTGGTATTGAAAATGCCGGTACGGGGAAGCACCAGGGTAATCCGGCGCCGCACGTGAAGGTCCGGAGAAAGTTCCTGCCCATTATCGAGATACCGGACTATGCCGGTATCGGGCTTTTCCAGGAGGGCCAAGATTCGAAAAAGCGTGGATTTGCCGCTGCCGTTGGGACCCTGGAGGGCATAAGTACGGCCTCTTGCGAAGGAAAAACCACAATCCCGGAGGATAGGATTCCCGTTATAGGTCTTGGATACCTGGGTTATTTTCAGTTCTAAGCCCATGAGGTTAGGGATGCGCCGGTCCGCCCCCTTCTTTGAAAAAAGCGCAAGGCGATGGTGATGGTCAAAGATATGGCCAGCAGAATGATGCCCAGGGCAATGGCCAGTTCAAAATTACCCTTATCGGTCTCCAGGGCGATGGTGGTGGTCATTACCCGGGTATAACCGGCGATATTGCCCCCCACGATGATGATGGCTCCTACCTCGGCCATCACCCGGCCCAGTCCGGCCATGACCCCTGCCAGGATAGAATATCTGGCCTCCTCGATGACGGTGAGGCTCTCCTGGAAGGGGGTGGCCCCCAGGGTGAGGGCGGCCTGCCGGATCACCGGGTCCACGCTGACCATGGCGGCATGCGATAAGGAGGCCACAATGGGAAACGCCAGGATGCACTGGGCGACGATCATGGCCCAGGGGGTATAAAGCAGCCCGAGGAAACCCAATGGGCCGCTGCGGGAGAGGAACAGGTAAAGGAACAGCCCCGCCACCACCGGGGGCAAACCCATGCCGGTATTCAACAGGCTTATCACCAGCCCCCGGAGAGGCTCCCGGCGAAGAGCCAGAAACGCGCCCACAGGAACACCCATCAAAGTGGCGAGCAGTAGCGCAGTCCCCGAAACCTGGAGGGACAGCAGGATAATACCCCACAGCTCGGGGTTAAAAGTGATGATGAGCCTGAAGGCCGCCGCGAATCCGTCAATGATCGATTGCATATAGAATTAACATGGGCAGACCAAAGAACTAACCTATGGCCTGCCCTATCAGCTAAATTATTTGGCGTTGGGAATAAACAATTGATTCCCGTGCTTATCTTTGAAGTCGCCGATGGCTTTTTGGCCTTCGGGAGAGATAAGCCAATCAACAAACTGCATGGCTTCCTTATATTTGACCTGCTGATATTTTTCGGGATTCACCGCCATAACTCCGTATTGGTTAAACAGGACGGGGTCGCCTTCCAACACCACCATCATGTCCAGCCTGTCCTTGTCTTTGGTGGCCAGCCAGGTTCCCCGGTCAGTGAGGGTATAGGCTCGCTTTTCATCGGCGATGCGCTGGGTCTTTTCCATGCCCTGGCCCACTTCCAGGTACCATTTCCGGCCCTTGGGATCCAGGCCCGCGGTCTTCCAGATGGCCAGTTCCTTGGTATGGGTGCCGGACTTATCCCCCCGAGACACAAAGAGCGCCCCCGAGGCCGCGATTTTCTTGAAAGCATCCACCGCGGAGGTCATGCCCTTGATCTTTAAAGGATCGTTCGTCGGGCCGATGATGACAAAATCATTGTACATGAGGTCGCGGCGATTCACGAAGGCGCCCTCCTGCACCGCCTTCAACTCCAGTTCCTTGGCGTGCACCATCACCACGTCGGCGTCACCCCGCTTGCCGATTTCGATGGCCGCGCCGGTGCCCACCGCCACCACGTCCACTTTGATGCCGGTCTTGTTCTCGAAGATGGGCAAGAGATAATCAAATAATCCCGAATTTTGGGTGCTGGTGGTGGAGGCGCAGCGGATGCGGGTTTCGGCGAAGGCCGCCCCGACCATCAGGACTGAAACGGCAAGGCATAAGACGAATCGCATTTTCATCAGGTTATTTCCTCCTCAGTTTACGGGCAGCTTAATGGTAAGAGTCGAGGCAAGCGGTGAGAACCGAGTGGAAATCCATGCCAAGCTCCTAACCCGGACAAGCCGGAACCAAAAACCTTCAAAGATTTACCACAAAGGCACAAAGGACACCAAGGAACACCAAGAAATATTTTTCTCTTTGTGAACCTTTGTGTTCTTTGTGTCTTGGTGGTTAATTTTCTGCCTACCGAACACGGAAAAGCCGGAACCAAAAGGTTTTTAGCTAATTTTTTGTTAGAAAAAGCACGAATCATAGAAATAAGTTACTAATGTGATATTCTTTTTATAAGATAGCGCTGCCAAAAAAATATATACCGGAGTGATTCAGGCCTCTTGATTTTTGAGCCATGCCTTGAAATTGGTCGCCAATTCCCAAAATTGGGCCACCGCCGCCTCCCCCCCGGGGGTGAGCCAGGCGCGACCGCCGTTTTTGCCTCCGAAGGTCCGGGACACCAGTTCTTCCCCGGCCAGGCGGTTAATGTTGGCCACCAGGGACCAGGCATGGCTGTAAGCCATCTCCATGGAGCGGGCTGCCGCGGCTATGGAGCCGGTCTCTTTGATGCGCTCCAGTAGGACCACCCGCCCCCAGCTCAAAAAGGTCTCGCCGGCTTTTTCCAGCCACAGGCGGCCTTTGATCTGTGCGCCGTGGGATTCAGGGCTTTCCGCCAGAGCGGTCCCTCTTCCGTGGTCAGGTTTCTTACCCTTCATAACGTTATCTTTAGAGAAGAATAGCACCAACCCTCCTTAGGGGCAAGCAATTTCTAAGAGAGAAATTTTCCCCGTATTGGCCGGAACTTTGGTAACTTATTTATAGGATTCGTGCTTCTTCCGGTAAAAAATTAGCCAAGAACCTTTTGGTCCCGGCTTTTCCGTGTTCGGTAGGCAGAAAATTAACCACCAAGACACAAAGAACACAAAGGTTCACAAAGAGAAAAATATTTCTTGGTGTTCCTTGGTGTCCTTTGTGCCTTTGTGGTAAATCTTTGAAGGTTTTTGGTTCCGGCTTGTCCGGGTTAGGCTAATAAACCCGGATAAATTTCTTACCCCGGCCCCGGCCATTGCGCTAAGTCGAACCATTACTTAAAATAATCAATTAAGAGCAATTAAGAACTTAAAGCCTCACAGGAAAAACTTCCCGCTCCAGCCGCGGGAAGCGCACAAATTTATGGGTAATTGGTTGATGGGATTGACCTTATGCGTCCTGCTCCCCCAAGAAACCGGAAGTTGATATGGGGCTATTAAACCGCGGCACCTTTACCGCCCTGCGCCACCGGAATTTCCGGCTGTTTTTCACCGGCCAGATGATTTCTTTGACAGGGTCCTGGATGCAATCCCTGGCCCTGAGCTGGCTGGTGCTGGTGCTCACCAATTCCTCCCTTTATTTGGGCCTGGTGGGAGCCCTCCAGACCCTGCCGGTGCTGTTGTTTTCCTTCCTGGGCGGGGTGGTGGCGGACCATTTTCGCAAACTCCGGCTGCTGTTCGCCACCCAGGCGGCCCTGATGGTCCTGGCCCTGGTCCTGGGGGGATTGGTGGTGACGGACGCCATGAATATCTGGCTCTTGTGTGTACTCTCCTTTCTGTCGGGCACGGTGATGGCCTTCGACATCCCGGTGCGCCAGGCATTTATCGTGGAGATGGTGGGCAAGCCGGACCTGCCCAACGCCATTGCCCTGAATTCGTCGCTGTTCAACGCCACCCGGGTCATCGGGCCGGCCATGGCGGGGGTGCTCATCGCGGTGGTGGGCATGGCCAACTGCTTTTTTTTGAACGCCGTCTCTTTTCTGGCGGTGCTGGGAGCCCTGGCCCTCATCAAACTGCCGCCCCACCGGGCCAATTCCTGGACCCCGATGCGCCAGGCCTGGCGGGAGCTGCTGGATTACCTCCGGGAGCGCCGGGACCTGCGGCTGGTGCTGTTGCTCATGGGCACGGTGGCCATCTTCGCCATGCCTTATTTTGTGCTGCTGCCCATTTTGGCCCGGGATACCCTGGGCGCGGGGCCTAAAGGCTTCGGGGCGCTCTCCGCCGCCAGCGGCCTGGGGGCCTTTTGCGGCGGGATCATCCTGGCGGGGCGCCTGAGGCGGCGTCCGCCCATGCCTTCATTTTTAGGGGGGCTGGGATTATTCCTGGCGGGGCTGGTGGGCCTGGGGTTGTGCGGAAATTACTATCTGGCCCTGATCTTTATCTTTATGACGGGATTCGGCATGGTGAGCCAGCTCTCCACGGGCAACAGCCTGCTGCAGCTCAATGTGCCGGATGCGTTGCGGGGCCGCATCATGAGCCTCTTCGGGATCATCGTCATGGGCTTGGCGCCGGTGGGCAGCCTGATTTACGGCGCAGTGGCCCATTACCTGGGACCCGGCCTCACCATTGCCGGAGGCAGCCTGGCGGCCGGGATTTGCGCCGGCGCGGTGCTCCTCAAATATCCGGAGCTGCGCCACCTGGGCTTCACTCAGATGGAGGACGCCGAAGCTCCCGCCTTTCCTCCCCCCCTGCCGCCTTTGCGGGGGTGAGGGGGCCAGGAATTTGGGGAGGAGGGCGGGGGCAGACAACCCCTGCTCCCTGCCCTCAAAACCACTTTTGCAAGAGGCTCGAATATTAAAAATTGGCCATATTAAATTCCCAATTCGTTTCTCCAACCGCGGCCTCTTTGCTGCTTTTTTATTCCAGGCTCATTTCAAAATGACCCCCTGCAATCCTTAATTCTTGTAAGGGGAGCAGTTATCTGATATAAAAATATGATTTGTAAAAAACTACTCACGCCGCGCCAGGGCGGGCAGGTGCCGGGGGCTTCTCCCCGGCGGCCCCGTTAACGGCCGGCGGCGGAAAAACCGGGAGGAAATTCCATGTCGTATGTCACCATGAAAGAGCTGTTGGAGGCGGGGGTGCATTTCGGGCACCAGACCCGCCGCTGGAACCCCAAGATGGAGCCCTATATCTTCGGGGCCAGAAACGGCATCCACATCATTGACCTGCAAAAGACCGTGCAGTTTTTCAAGTCCATTTACAACACGGTGATGGAAAAGGTGGCGAACGGCGGGTTGGTCCTGTTTGTGGGCACCAAGAAACAGGCCATGGACGCCATTGCTGAAGAAGCCGGCCGTTGCGGCATGTTTCATGTCAACCACCGCTGGCTGGGCGGCATGCTCACCAATTACCAGACCATCAGCCGCTCCATTGACCGCCTGCGGAACTTTGAAGCCATGAAGGCGGACGGCACCCTTAAGCGGTTCCCCAAAAAAGAAATCCTGATGATGGAGAAAAAGGCCGCCAAGCTGGAGCGGGCCTTGGGGGGCATTAAGGACATGGGCCGCCTGCCGGATCTGGTCTATATCGTGGATCCCCGCAAGGAATCCATTGCGGTCCAGGAAGCCCGCAAGATGCAGATTCCCATCGTGGCCATTGTGGACAGCAATTGCGATCCCACGGAAATCGACTATCCCATCCCGGGCAATGACGACGCCATCCGGGCAATCCGCCTGCTCACCAGCCGGATTGCCGACGCGGTGGTGGACGGCAAGCGGCTCCGGGAGGAACGTCTGCAGGCGGTGACCGACAAAGAAATGGCTATGGCCGAGGCGCCCCCGGCGGTGGAAGTGGTAACTCTTGAAGAAGCCAAACCGGAAACCGAGGCCCAATAGCCCTAACGTGAAAATATTACCTGGAGCATCAAATAAGCTCCATTGACCATAAAGCTATTCTTAGAAAACCCCCCCCTGACCCCCCTTAAAAAAAGGGGGGAACATTAATGGTAGCCGCAGGCTTTAATCTGAAAATTGCGGCACAGGCCTCTTGTCGGTGCATCCCTCAGCATCGACCATGGGATTAGAAACCGGACAGCCGAGGGCGGCTGTCCTACATTTTCATGCTCCGATATGGTCCCCAAGAGGTCATGGGACGTTAGCCTGCGCCCCCTGCCCCAATCCCCCCTTTCTCAAGGGGGATAAGGGGTGGTGAGCGCACCGCGCCTACAGGATTGGTCCGGGGGGGATTTTCAGTGAGCTTTTTTAAGGAGGAGATAGGTTGGAGATCACGGCTGAATTGGTAAAAACCCTGCGGGACCGCACCGACGCGGGGATGATGGATTGTAAAAGAGCCCTGAAAGAAACCGGCGGAGATATGGAAGAAGCGGTGGTCTACCTGCGCCAGAAGGGGCTGGCGGTGGCCGGCAAACGGGCCGGCCGGGCCACCAGCGAAGGCCAGGTGTGGGCTCATATCGCGGCGGACCATCACTCCGGCGTGCTTTTGGAAGTGAACTGCGAGACCGACTTTGTGGCCAAGACCCCGTCTTTTGTGGACTTTGGCGCCAAGCTGGCGGAGTGCCTGGCCGGAGTGGCCCTGGAGACCGTGGAAGAGTTTTTGACCCATCCCGCTCCCCGGATGCCGGAGTTGAAGGTCGGCGATTATCTCAATGATGTCATCGCCAAGACCGGCGAGGCCATCCGCATCCGGCAATTCACCCGCTATGCCGGAGACGGGGTGGTGGCCGCCTACATTCATCACGGCGGCAAAATCGGGGTACTCCTGGAACTCACCGGCGCACAAGCCGCGCCGGAAGCCCTGGCCGCGGCCAAGGACCTGGCCATGCAGGTGGCCGCCACCAACCCTCTGGCCGTGGCCCGGGAACAGGTGGCTCCTGAAGAGGTGGCCAAGGAAAAGGCCATCTATCAGGCCCAGGCCCTGGAAAGCGGCAAACCGGAAAACATCGTCGAGCGCATGGTGGTGGGCCGCCTGGACAAGTTTTTCAAGGAAGTCTGCCTCCTGGAGCAGACCTTTGTGAAAAACCCCGAGATTACGGTGACCCAGTTCCTCAAAGAGGTGGCGCAGAAGCTGGGGGGTAAATCTCTCACCGTGCGCCGCTTCACCCGCTACCAGATCGGGACTTAAGGAAAGCCATGGCGACGGAGCCCCCCAAATATCAGCGGGTCCTCCTCAAAGTTAGCGGCGAGACCCTGGCGGGGCCGCAAAGATTCGGCCTGGACCCCGCCACCCTCAAAGCCATTGCCCGGGAAATTCATGAGGTGGCGGACCTGGGAGTAGGAGTGGGGGTCGTGGTGGGAGGCGGCAATATCTTCCGAGGCCTCCAGGCCAGCGTCCTGGGCATCGAACGGACGGTGGCCGACAACATGGGCATGCTGGCCACGGTCATCAACTCCCTGGCCTTGCAGGACGCCCTGGAGAAAGACGGGGCGCCCACCCGGGTCATGTCGGCCATCGCCATGCACGAGGTGGCGGAACCCTATATCCGCCGACGGGCCATCCGCCACCTGGAAAAAGGCCGCGTAGTGATTTTCGGGGCCGGCACCGGCAGCCCGTACTTCACCACCGACACCGCTGCGGCCCTCAGGGCCACGGAGATCGGGGCCGGGGCCATCCTCAAGGGCACCAAAGTGGACGGCATCTACGACCGGGACCCGGAGAAGGACCCAAAGGCAGTTTTAATCAAGCGTCTTACCTACTTAGAGATTTTGGAAAAAGACCTCCGGGTGATGGACAGCACCGCGGTGACCCTGTCCATGGAACAACATATCCCCATCATCGTCTTCAAACTACTGGAGCCTGGAAATATGAAGAGAGTGGTGCTCGGTGAGGATATCGGCACCCTCGTGGAGCCGCGGCGATGAAAGACGACGTACTCAAAGAAGCCAAGCGCAAGATGGACAAGGTGCTGGAAGCGATGGCCCGGGACCTTTCCCGCATCCGCACCGGCCGGGCCTCGGTGGCCCTGCTGGAAGGCATCAAGGTGGACTGCTACGGCACCAGCATGCCCCTGCCCCAGGTGGCCTCCCTGGCCGCGCCGGAGAGCCGCCTGCTCACGGTGCAGCCCTGGGACCCCACCGTGCTGGGAGATATTGAGAAGGCCATCCTCAAATCCGACCTGGGGCTCAACCCGGTGAACGACGGCAAAGTGATCCGGCTGCCCATTCCGGCCCTCACCACGGAGAGGCGCAAAGAGCTGGTGAAAACGGTGAAAAAGATGGGGGAAGAGGCCAAGGTGGCCTTGCGCAACCTCCGCCGGGACGCCAACGAAGACCTCAAGGAGATGAAAAAAGAGAAGCTGCTCTCCGAAGACGAGGCCCACCGGGGCCAGGAAGAGGTCCAGAAGCTCACCGACGACTATATCAAGAAAGTGGATGTCCAGGCCGGGGAAAAAGAAAAAGAAATCATGTCCTTTTAAGTGAAATGATGTCCGAATCGGTGGAAGTTCCCATTACCCTGGACCCCGGGCGCCTGCCCCGCCACGTGGCTGTCATCATGGACGGCAACGGCCGCTGGGCCCAGCGCCAGGGACTGTCCCGCATCCGGGGCCATGTGGTGGGGATGGAGTCGGTGCGAGCCGTTGTCCGCCAAACCCGCAACCTGGATATTCCATACCTCACCCTGTTCGCGTTTTCCGACGAAAACTGGCAGCGGCCCGCTCTGGAAGTTCGGGTCTTGATGGCCATCCTGAGGCGCTACCTGGAGCGGGAACTGAGGGAGATGCAGGAGAATCAAATCGCCCTCCGGGCCATCGGCGACTTGAAACGGCTGCCCCCGGTGGTGCAGCAGGAACTGGCCCGGGCCATCGCGGCCACCTCCAACGGGGCCCGTATGACCCTCACCCTGGCCCTCAGTTACGGCGGCCGCACCGAAATCGTCCAGACGGCGCAAGCCCTGGCCCGGGAGGTCCTGGCCGGGCGTCTTAATCCCGAAGATATTGACGTCCCAATGTTCTCCCGGTATCTCTATACCGCGCAGATGCCGGACCCTGACCTGATCATCCGCACCAGCGGCGAATACCGCCTGAGCAATTTTCTGCTGTGGCAGTCCGCGTATACCGAAATCTACGTCACCGACACCCTCTGGCCCGACTTTCGGGAAGAGGAGTACCTCAAGGCCCTGGCAGCGTACCAGCAACGGGAACGGCGCTACGGCCTGACCAGGGAGCAACTCGCGGCCCTGGACGCGGCGGAGTCGCGGCATTAGAGCCTGAAGCCGGTTGTTGGGGAAGAGGGCCAAGGGCGCTCGCCCCTGCCCCCTTCCCCAAACCCCCTTCCCCAACCCCTTATACCGGGTTGCTATCAAAAAGGTATTATCACGTAGCGGCGAACTTTATGTTCGCCCGCCATTCCAGGGCGAACACAAGGTTTCCCCCCACAATTTGATCCCTTTTGAAGGCGAATTGGTATTATAAGCCTTGGTACTACAGGCATCTTGCTGGTGGGTGGTTTCTCGCTTTCCCGAAGCGAGGTCTCATTTACTTGGGTCAGGTGGAGCCGGGCGCGGCGGCCGGCTCCGGTTGAGGTTCCGGTAAAGGTTCCTCCGCCCCTGAGACCTTCCCCGCCGATTTTTCCCCATAAAACAAGGCCCCTTCCGTGTAGGAGGAGCTTTTGAAGCCCGTGTAGCGATCCATCCTCAGGTAAGCAAAGCCCGCTTGCGCCAATAGTTCCAGGAAAGCCTTTCCCGGTATGGCCCCGCCGATTCATTGGTACCAGTTGTCGATCCGGTCGGCCCGATCCTCCGGCAGGGGCGCGGTCAGCATCATATCCGCCATCATCAGCCGGCCCCCGGGTTTGAGCACCCGATGGGCTTCCCTCAGGGCCTGCTCCTTATTTAGGGTGAGGTTGAAGACCCCGTTGGAGATCACCACGTCGAAGCTATTATCCGGAAAAGGCAGGGATTCCGCCGGACCCACCTCAAACGCGACGTGGTCCAAACCCGTCAGGGCCAGATTCTCCCTGGCCTTGGCGATCATCTCCGGGGTCACGTCAAGGCCCAGGACGCGGCCTTGCGGGCCCGCCAGCAGGGCGGCTATGAGGGTATCGACGCCCACGCCGCAACCGATATCCAACACCGCGTCCTCCGGAAAGATAGGACCCAGGCGGAAAGGATTGCCCACCCCGCAAAAGGCCTCCAGGAGGGGCGGGGGGAGCTTCGCCAAGACGGCCTCAGGGTACCCTTGCTGCTTAAGCCCCTCCCGGCCGGTGGGATACCGGAAGCAGCCCCCGGGCGCGGCGGCCGCCTGGGCGTATTTTCCCCGGATTTTCTCACGAATCAGGCCCTTTTCGGCCTCGGTCAGATCATGGGTCATGTCGCTCTCCAGGTCTTTTTCACATATCTTGGGGCGAACCCCAGGGTCGCCCCTACAAGTCCTTCCCTATGGCAAAAGCCTTTCCCAGATACTTTCCGATGCCGTGGTAAGTGCGAATCTCCGGACCGAAGATGATGGGCCTCACTTTTTCGATATCGGGGAACCCTTTGTCCCCCAGCACTTCCTCATCGGCCTTGACGTCCAGGATTTCTCCCACAAACAGGGTGTGCAGCCCGATTTCCAGGGTGTGAAGCAGCCTGCACTCCAGGATTAGGGGAAATTCCCCGACATAAGGCGCGTCCACCAGGATGCTCTCCACCGGGGTGAGGTGGGCGTGGTCGAATTTATTCACCTCCCGGCCTGTGGCCATGCCCAGGTAATCCGCCTCCTTGACGTGCTTCTCCGACGGGATGCTGACGGTGAATGCCTGGCGGGCCACGATGCTGCCATAGGAATAAGTGGCTTTGCGAAGCGACACCGACACGCATGGCGGCTTGGAGCAGCAAATGGCCGCCCAGGCTGCGGTCATGGCGTTGGGTTTGCCGTCCTGATCATAGGTCCCCACCACCCACACCGGGGTGGGAAAGGCCAGGGTCCGGGCGCCGATAGACTTTTTCATGGAATCCTCCTTTTATATGGAAAAAACTTTTAGGTTTCTTTTCATCACCGAGGTCACCGAGGTCACAGAGGCCATATAGAAAAACCTGGCGGTTTTCTGGGTTCTCCGTGTCCTCTGTGGTAAATTCTCATCATTGTCGTTGCGGTTATTTTCATCCCTGGTTGGGTCCGTAAGGTGCTGGTGGTTGGTATGATTGTAAGTCGTAGATAAAAAAATGCAATTGAGGGAAGAGAGCCTATCTCAGTTCCGTATGCAAACCGCCCCCAATTATGATAATTTTTATAGAGATTCAGTCGAGGCTTTTGCAAAAGTCTTTTGGGAAAGGGGGCCAGGGGCCAGTGGCACAGGCGTCTCGCCTGTGGACCTTACGGGAATGAAAGGTAATGTCCTAAGATGACTCCTGAAATTGCGGCGCGGTTAAAAATGCTCCATGAATTAGGCGAACGCCTGGCCCGGCGCCGGGATGACCTGGTGGCTGCGGCCGGGGAGGACATGGGCGCGCCCTGCACCGTTGCCGGCATCGAAGTGGACCTGGCCGCGGAGCACTTGCAGACCATGGCCGTGGAGGTCCCCCAGGTGGCGGGCAAATCTCCCTACGGCACGGTGGCGGCCATCTTCCCCTATGACGCGCCCGCCATCATGCTGGCCCGGGTGGGCGGCGCGGCCGTTTTGGGAGGCAACAGCTTCCGTTTCAGCTTCTCTTCCCAGACGCCCCGGACGGCCCGCATCATCGCGGAGGTGGTGAAGCCCTTCCCGGAATTGGAGGCCGTGGCGGATATGGACAACCGCGCCTTCGGGGAACAGTGCGTCAAGGACCCATCGGTGCGGGTCCTGTTCATCTCCGGGGGCGGCGAGGTGGGGGCCGCCTACGCCAGGGAGGCCGATGCCTTCGACAAGCTGTTTTTTGCCGGTCCCAGCGGGCTGCCGCCCGTGATGCTGTTTCGGGACGCCCCCCTTAAGAGCGCGGTGCGGTTCACGGTGCGCCGGGCCTTCATCAATGGCGGCCAGTACTGCACCACCGTGAAGCGGGCCTTTATTCACCGGGATATTTATCCCCAGGCCCGGGAGATGGTTTTGCAGATGATGCCGGAAATCCGGGTGGGGGACCCCGGGGACCCCCGGACCTGGATCGGGCCCATCAAGGTGGCCCGCACCCGGGCCCTGATGGACCGGGCCCTGGCCGCGCTGGGGGAAGCCCGGTTTCTCCTACCTCCCCGCCGGGACGGTGATTGGCAGGGGCCGTTCCTGGTGGAGACCCCGGACCCGCCGGATATGGAGCTTTTCGGCCCCTTTCTGGCCCTGTGCCCGGTGGCCGGCGATGAAGAGGCCGCAGCCCGGGTTCTCGCTACCCGCTACCCCTTTCTGGCGGCCTTCTTCGGCACGCCGCCTGCGGGAGTCAAAGAGGCCCTCACCGCGACCTTCGGCATGGTCTATGACAACCCCGATTTTCTCTTCACCCCCTTGCGCCTGCCCTTCGGCGGCAAAGGGGCCAGCGGCTGGATCCTGGAACGCCGAGCGGATGGTTCCCTAATAAAGCGTGAAGGGGCTTTTCATTATAGTCAGGAACTGGTAAGAGATTAAAAAAATGGGGTTTCCAAAACGAGATGTTTCCGCGATCATGCGGAAAGTTCGTTCCGCTAAGACGATCTTCGAAATGGAATTTCAAGAGGTTTTGGGGGACAAAAGGAAACGCTATCGAACTTCATTTTTTGGCAGGCAATCCAGATTTGCTTATTTTTCTGACGCTTGAGCTATATGAATACTCTTACTGAATTTCGCGTAGGTCATCATTATACTAATGATCAAATTAGATTTTCGTTAGGTTTAGAAAATCTTGGTGGAATAAGACCGTTTTCGGTTATCGGTTAAAAAGACCAGAATTATCAGCAAGTTGCAACTTAAGTTTATTGCATTAGAAACAAAACTTGGTCTTACCCACCTGCCCGGCTCTTCCATCAAATAGCGGCGGCGAAATATCCATGGGCGCGGCGCGCCCTCTACTACTGTCCTTAAACCGGCGCGCCCACTTCCGCCAGGGTCTGGAAATAGATGCGCCGGATGGCTTTCATGCGCCGGCGGAAGCACAGACCCAATTCCATGCAGGCGTTGTAAAAGGATTCCCGGCTGAACTCCAGGGCCAGGAGCCGGGCGATGGTTTCCTGGGAGACTTCCTCCTGGAGGTCTTTGAACTTTTGGCGGGCCTCCTCCAGTCCCTCCCAGAGAGGCAGCAAGATCAGGTCCGCCCGGGCCTGGAGCCGGGCGATTTCGGCGCGCACCGCGGGCAGCGGACCATTGTCTCCCTTTTCCGGGGTGGCAGCCCCTTCTTGAACCACTTCGACTCCCAACCGTTCCAGAAAGCGCAGCAGAAATTCCCGGGGAGCTTTTTCCCAGGAGGAGAGTCGCCAGATGTCCGCGGGGATTCCCACTTTGAGAGCCCGGCCGGAGCCCGGCAGCCATTGGCGCAGTTGCCGGACCTGCTTAAACATGCGTTGCTTCAGTTGCTCTAAATAGTTGCCCTTGCCCCAGCGGGACTTCCACAGATGGATGCGGGCGTAGGCCTTCAGTTTGACATAAAACATATCCCGGGCGATGAGGCGTTTGAGCACCGAGGGCCAGGAGTAAAATTTTTTCATGGCCCGGTCGGTTTCTTTTTGGAGCTCATACGCGGTGAACTGGCGGGGGGTGAACACGGTGTGGTGGCCGTCGTAGTGGCTCCAATCCCGGCAGATGATGCGGTTTTGGGCCTCCAGGTCTTGATAGACGTGGGTGCCGGGCATCGGCGTGAGGATCAGGTACTGAAGGGAGTCCACGTCCAACTCCCGGGAAAACCGCACCGTGTCCCGGATGGTCTGAAAATGGTCCTCTTCGGAGCCGAAGACAAACATGCCGTGGACCCTGATGCCGTGACGGTGAAAGTTGATCACGCACTCTTTGATGCCATCCACCGTCTGGGATTTGTTGTAGGCCTTGAGGGTGGCGGGGTTGATGGATTCCAGCCCCACGTACACCATGTAACAGCCGCTCTTGGCCATGAGCTCCAGGAGTTCCGGGTCCTGGGCCGCCTCCACCCGCACCTGGGCGCTCCATTCCATCTTGATATTTTCCGCCAGCATCCGCCCGCATAGTTCTTTGATGCGGGCCCGGTTGGCGGTGAAATTGTCGTCGCAGAAAAACACATGATCGCCTTGCAGGCCGTTTTGGCGGATTTCCTCCATGACCCGGTCCACGGAGTTGTAGCGGTGCTTGCGGCCGAACAGCAGGATCACGGAACAGAAGCGGCAATTGAAAGGGCAGCCCCGGGAGGAGGCGATGGAAATGAAGCGGCGTCCCCGATAAGCCTTCCAGCCGTGAATTAACCCGTAATCCGGAATGGGCAGGGTGTCCAGGTCAACCACAAATGGACGCCAGGGGTTCTTGCGGACCTCGTCGCCTTCCCGATAACAGAGGTTTTGCACCTGAGCGGGATCGCCGCCCTCGTTGATTATGGTCACCAACTCCGTCAGGGCCGCCTCCCCCTCCCCGCAGATGACATAATCCGCGTGGTCCAGACCCTCTTCGGGCAGGAAACTGGAATGTGCGCCCCCCAGGACCACCGGCACCCCCTGTTGGCGATAAAAATCCGCCAGTTCATAGGCCCGGGGGATGGTGGAGGAGATGCTGGAGATGCATACCAGGTCAGGATAGAAATCCCAGGCAGCATAATCGGGCGCGGCGATCTCTTCGGTGACCACCTGCACTTCCAGCCCCTGTTGCTGCAATATGGTCCCCAGCAACACCGGCCCCAACCGGGGAATCACCACCCGACTGAAGATATGGGGGCGGGGGGACCGGGGTTCAATGAACAGGACTTTTTGTATCGGGGAGGTACGGTTTCGCGCCATGACCAAAAACTCCTGAGAATTCTCCGAAGAGATTCTCCCTGTATTTCCCCGCAATTCTGTCTGGGTGAACGCGCTATCCGGATGAGAAGGGGAGATATTTATTTTACCACATTAAGAAATGAAAAGGGGGGGGATATTTCTTGTAAATAATCGGCGGATTATTATTTCTCGCAGAGGCGCAGGCAAAAGGATATTCAATGACAAAAGAAGCAGATTCCCGAACCCCGGGGGGCGGGAATCTGCTTCAAAGGCTATTGGGGGCCGGGTGGAATCCGGGAAAAAATTAGACGCAACCGGTGGGTTTGGCCAACCCCGCCATCTTGCAGGCGCCTTTTCCAGGTCCGGAGGGGAACAGCTCGTAGATCTCTTTCAGTTTGAAGCCGGTTACCTTGGACAGGATCCGCACCATGGGCGCGATACCGTTCTTCTTATAGTAATCCTGGAGCATGTTGATGACTTTCCAGTGATTTTCATTCAGTTCCTTGATGCCCTCGCCCTCTTTGACATAATCCACCCATTCCTGAGACCACTGATCCAGGTTGGCCAGGAAGCCGTCTTCGTCGATCTCGAAAGTTTTACCTTTGAATTCTACATTAGGCATGCCGATATATCCTCCTTAAATGATTTTGTAGGCTTGTCGTTTGATTACCAAAAGTATGCCATTGTGAAAATAATGTCAAGCATTAAAAATAACCGCCTCTGGGTTTAAAGTTCTAAAATCTTCAGAACGCGAAAAAATCGGAGACGGAAGAGGGAGAGCGGAGAGGGGGGACGGGGAGACACGGAGACGGGGGGAGGGGGAGATGGTCTTCTCCATCGGACAAGAAATACTCGTTCCCCAACTCCAACCTTGAAAAGTTATTGTAGGGTGCGTTCCACGCACCATATCAAGCTTATGGGTGTTCCCCACACTCTTGAATGACTGCCCTGAAGGTTTCGAGTTTCGAGTTTCGAGTTCTGAGTTTTTGGGTGGAAAGCTTCTTCGGCCAGTGGGCAAAATGTGGAACAGCCGCCCCGGCTGTTCTTTAGCGGGTCGGGAGGTCTGCTCCGCGTTGGAATTATACCCTTTCATGATTTTGGGTGCGCCTAAGGAAGTGAGCGGCTGTTTTAACAATCAGAGCCAAGACGCCCAGGACAGAAAGGAAGACCAGGAAAAACTTTCGATTTTATCCCCGGAGGCGAAGCCTTCGGGCATCGATATAATGACCTCTTGGTGAACCTTTGTGTCCTTTGTGCCTTGGTGGTTAACTCTTCATTCTCTACCGGCAGGTTCCGGAAAAATTTTTCCCGGATTCATGATGTTATTGGGATCAAATGCCTGTTTAATACGCCGCTGCAAGGCAATGGCGTCTTCGGACAGCTCCATCCTCAGATAGGGGGCCTTGGTGAGGCCCACCCCATGCTCGCCGGACAGGGTTCCCGCCAGTTGCCGCACCAGGACGAAGATGTCCTCCACCGTGGGATTCACCGCGTCGGACTCCGAAGCCACCTTGGCGTCATAGAGGATGTTCACATGGATATTGCCGTCCCCGGCGTGGCCGTAAGACGCGATGGGCAGGCCCCGGCGGCGGGAGAGTTCCTGGAGGCCGGCTACCAACCGGGGGATGGCGCTCAGCGGCACCGCCACATCTTCGCTGATTTTTTGCGGTTTCAGCTTTTTCAGGGCGGGAGAAATCACTCGGCGGGCCTTCCACAGGCGCTCCGCGTCCGCGGCCTCCCTGGCCCGGATCACCGGCCCGGCGCCCAGGTCCCGGCAAAATTCGGCCATGCGTCCGGCCCGGTCTTCCACGTCCCCGGCATGACCGTCCACCGCGATGAGCAGCAGGGCCGCGACGGTAGGCGGCGCCTCAAAGGGGAGCTCCTCCCGCACGCAGTCGAGAGTGATGCGGTCCATAAACTCCAGGGCCGTGGGGGCCAGGCCGGATCTGAGGATCAGGCTCACGGCCCGGGCGGCCGCGTCCAGCGTGGTGAATCCCGCGGCCAGGGTCTGCCGGGCCGGGGGTTTGGGGGTAAGCCGCAGGACAATGCGGGTGATCACCCCCAGGGTGCCCTCAGAGCCTAAAAACAGCCGGGTGAGGTCGTAGCCCACCACGCCTTTCATGGTGCGGGTGCCCGCGTCGATGATTTCACCGGTGGGCAGCGCCACCGTCAGGCCCAGGACATAATCCCGGGTGACGCCGTACTGCACCGCCACCGCACCCCCGGCGCACTCCGCCACATTGCCGCCGATGGTGCAGAAATCGGCGCTGGACGGGTCCGGGGGATAGTAGAGCCCGGCCTCCTCCACCGCGGCTTTGAGCCGCCCCAGGATGACCCCCGGCTCCACCACGGCCACCAGGTCCCCGGGATGGATTTCCAGGATGCGGTTCAGCCGGGTGAGGACCAACACCACTCCGCCTTGAATGGGCACGGAACCGCCGCTGCGCCCGGTGCCCGCCCCCCGGGGGGTTACCGGGAACCCATGGACATTGGCCAGGCGCAGGATCCGGGAAATCTCTTCCGCAGAACCTGGGAACACCACCGCCTCAGGCATCCGGGCCAGGTCCGTGGCGTCATACGCGTAAGTCCAGCAGTCCTCCGGGGAGGTAAGGACGTGCCCCGGGCCGACTACAGCTTCAATTTCATGAATTACGTTCTCGAGAATCATGAATACCAATTAAAATTTAAGATGAACCTATCGCCAAAAAATAATCAATCCGAGCATTGAACATATATAGCAGATATCCTTTTAACAATAAAGCTAATCTGGGCGTGAAACGCTGTCAGCTTCAGCGATTGGTTAGACAATTGATCTATATATCTATTGCTTTACAAATTACTTGCAATAATATCCTCAAGCAAGCCATTTGATAGCATTTTTAAGTTCAAAAGGTAATCTATATGGTTGAAAGTTTCTTCTAAAGGTCTGCTGGTAACTTTCCAACCTAAGCCATCAGTAATCCAGATAAAACTATGCCCATCATTGACAAGGAAATCATGGAGAGATTTATACTCACCGGCTGTAGCCTTAAGTTTTGAACCGCCGCCACCATAATAATTTGTCTCTATAAGATTAAAGATTGGTATACCTCATTATTCTTTCTAACACCTGAAATATAAAAATATTCTTTTGAAGCCCTATAATTATCGGCTAATTGATAACAAAATATTTCATTGAAAGTAGTTTTCAGAAGATATTTATTTTCTTTTAATAGATCTTGAAAAGCTTCTTTCGGACTAACACCAAAGGCAACTCCTATCACTTGTAAGTTTTCAATATCTGGTTCAATAGTTATCGAATCAGGTTGAAAAGTGTAACCTTCCAAAGTTAAAAACATATAGGGTTTCTTCTTCATAGCAAAATTCCCCTTTTAGTTGATTTGCCTTTTATAAGTTGTCTAACTTGCTTTAATTTGATAGGATTTGAAAAATACATCTCTAAATATTCATAATCACAAAATTTGACTCTTTCTTTTAAATCTTCAAAGATACTTAAATTCATAACTGAATGAAATTCAGAAATTCTTTCCTTGAATGAAATTATAAGCATATCTGTATAAAAATCCTTAAGTTCATAAAATTTTATCAAAGAATTTTTAAAGTTAGTAGAATGTTCAATTTCAAAAACCACATCTGGGAATCCCCTTTCATTGACCCAAATTACATCTATACTTTTAATTGTATTAACGATTAATTCATAAGTAAAAGGGGGGAGAGTTTCTAAAGTTATCACATCTTTCAGCGTTTTATTGAGATAGGGTTTATTTTTGTCTTGAGGGGGAATATAAACTTTGTAATTATAGAAATTCCCGATTTCTGCTAATATGCCTTGATAATAGTAATGAGTATATTTTTGTTCTTTTTCTAGAGGTGCTTGGGATTCTTCAATCATTTCAAGAATATTGGCTGGTAACTTGTTCTTATAACTATTTAAAGCCCATAGTCCAGGTTTTATTTTAAAGAAGAATCTGGAATCTTGAACAATTCTACGTATTGAAGCAAAAGGGGTTTTTGTTTTCCACTCTGCACCTGAGACTTTTAAGACATTTTCATTCAGATGGTTTAGTGTTGCATATCCACCATTTATTTCCATAACATTTATTGCTGCTTCATATTGTTTCATTTTATTACTACCTCAATTAAGTAATACAGCAGAAATACCAGTTGTTGAACTCCCACAGAAGGGATCGAGTACCAAATCACCTTCTTTGGTAGATGCAAGGATAATTCTATTTAGAAGCTCCACAGGCTTTTGGGTAGGGTGTTTACCAAACCTTTTTTCTTTGGCTGGCGGCGATGATATTTCCCATACATTTCTCATTTGTTTGCCACGATTCTTTTCTTTCATTAACTTGTAGTCAAAACAATGCTTACTTTTTTCGTTCTTAGCAGCCCAGAGGACTATCTCTGTTGAATGTGTAAAATATCTACATGAAAGATTAGGTGGAGCATTGCGCTTGTACCAAATAATATCATTAAGAATTTTGTATCCAAGTTGTTGCATGGCAAAACCCACGGAGTAAATTATATGTGTAGTTCCTGAAACCCAAACAGTACCATTGGGCTTTAAAACATTCTGACAGGCTTTTAACCACTCAAGAGTAAACTTATGGTTTTCTTCCACTCCCATTGATTTGTCCCATTTCCCTTTATTTACAGAAACCATCTTGCCTGCATGACAGGTAATACATCCGTTGGAAAGAAAATAAGGAGGATCGGCAAAGATCATATCGACGCTGTTTTCCCTATCCTGATTTAGAACTTCAATGCAGTCACCTTTAAGAAGTCTTATGGAATGTTCTGGATTATCATAGTAAATAACGAAAGGTTTTTGTTCACCATAAGTGGCTGTCTTTTCAGAGATATAAAATGTAAGAGGATTTCCTTCAATGGTATTTTTATAATTATTACCTGTTTTGGATGCTTCCTGAGTATTTTCCAATGTAATATCCTCCTGAGGATTTGTCTTTTTCGGGGTTTATTTTCATTCATTGTCTAACAATGATTATATAGTCTGTATAAAACGGGAATGCAGACTATTTCCTTTTGTATAAGAAGTTCCCGTGTTTTCCAATTGGTTCGTGAAACAACTTTCATATCAAATGATTGCACGATTCCGGCCCTCGATCCGTCCCCGTTTTTATCAGGCTGTATAAACCGAGATTATGAGGCAACTTTGGACACCGCAGTCAAAAATGGTTTTGGGGATACCTCTTTCCGAGTATAAACCCGGGAGGTTTCATTTTTTTGTAATTCAATTGTCTTGTGGAAGGCATGATAACACAAATTTCCCTGAAGAAGTCAATCTTGCTGTGAGAGGCGGTATTTTAGAATAGCAGGTCATTTGCCAATATAATTTGTTCTCGGGAACTTGCCATACCTACAACATATTTTGTTCCGCCAGGCTGAAGTGGCCCTGGCGGCTGATGATGAGGTGGTCGTGGACCGTGAGATTCAGGCCCCGGCAGGCCTGGATCAGGGCCTTGGTCAACTCCCGGTCCGCGGCGGAGGGCGTCAGGGAGCCGCTGGGGTGATTGTGCACCAGGATCAGCCCTGCGGCTTTGTGTTTCAAAGCCAGTTCCAGGACCTTGCGGGGATAAACCACCGTCTGGTTCACCGTGCCTTCCTGGACGATCTCTCCGGCAATGATTTCATTCCGGCGGTTCAGTTATCGTAGGGTACATCTTATACCAGGTTGCGCTCAAAAAAGTAATATTCGAAGAGAAATGGTGGGCGGTGCCCACCCTACATTTTTGTCATTCTGAGCGCAGCGAAGAATCTCGTCTTTTCAGGCAGTTGAGATCATGCGCGACGCTCAGGATAACAGGGAAAACGGGTTTTTCAACAGCCGGCTAGATGAGATTCTGCAGGGTTTCCTTAAACCCTTGCACCTCATCCTGCACTCCCGCCAGGATTTCCTTATATCGGTAAAAGTCCAGCACCCGGATATTGGTCAGGGCCGGTTTTACATAGATATCAGGCGGGGAAAGCCTCTTCTTGGCCTCCACAATGGAAGCTTGCATGATTTGGAAGGTGGACAGGAGGCTTTCCAACATATTGGGGACCGGGTCCTCGGGAGCATAAGTCTTTTCGCCGGAGACGTCGATGGCGATGGTGAGATCACACTCTTTCCGGATGAGATCATACGGCAAGGGATTCACGGCGCCGCCATCTATGAGGACCTTGCCATTGAGGAGTACCGGCTCGAAAACTGCGGGCATGGCCATGGAGGCCCGGATGGCAGTGATGAGGCTGCCGCTTTCGAATATTACTTCCCGACGGTTCCAAAAATCCGTGGCGACGACTTTAAGGGGAATCTCAACTTCCTCGAAGGTCTGGGACGGGATCCGGCGGGCGAGAAACTCTTCCACCCTCTTCCCGGTGAAGATGGCGGAATTGCTCAGGATGGAGAAGTCCAGGACAATCTTGTAGAGTTCCTTGAAGCCTATGGTCTTGAGCAGTTGCTCCAGCCCGGCCCCGGAAACTCCGGCGGCGTAAAAGGCGCCGATGACGGCCCCGATGCTGGTGCCGGCGATGACCGCCGGCCGCACCTGCAGTTCATCTAGAGCCTTGAGAAAGGCGATGTGGCTGATCCCCTTGGCTCCGCCCCCGCCCAGCGCAACTCCGACTCGCTTCATAGGCGTTCAGCACCTCTAGTGTCGCGTTTCGGCAATATCTTTAATATCTCTTGGCCCCCGGAACTCCCCCTCCCTTGAGGGAAGGGGGTTGGGGGGAGGGTGATACCATTTTGAAATAACTCGAAAAATAATCACCCCCACCCTGACCCTCCCCCCTCAAGGGGGAGGAAAAAAAGCCGATTTCTTAATGCAACGTAATTCTGGGACGCGACCATGTAAGCCGGCGCCCGGCAGGCTCCGGCCCTTCCGACTCCTTCGACGACCCTGATGTCTTTGAGGCTACTTCGCCTCATAGACCACGGCGCCGCCCACAATGGTCTTGAGGACCTTGACGTCCTTGAGGCCCTCCTTGGGCATGGTGAAGATGTCGCCTGAGAGCACGGTCAGGTCGGCGTATTTGCCGGGCTCGATGGAGCCCTTGACGTCGGCCTGGCCCATGGATTTGGCGGCCCAGATGGTCCACATCTTGAGCGCCTCGGTGACCGAGATGGCCTGCTTGGGCTCGAAGACGCCCATATCCGAATTGCGCGTCACCATGGCATAAATCGCCTGGAACGGGTTGATATTCCCCAGGTAGATGCCGGTCATATCACTGCTGGCGGCGGGCTCCAACCCGGCGTCGATCATCGACCGGAATTGAAAGCCGGTTCTGGCCCGCTTAGCCCCCATATTTTCATAGTCTGCCTTGACCAGCTCCAACAGCCAAATCGGCTGGACCGATACGTAAAGCCCCTTCTTTTTCATCGCTTTGGCGCGTTTCAACTGAGCATCCGTCAGTTGAAACATGCCGAAGTGCTCGATACGCATGATGGTCCCCGGACGCCCCGACTTAATCACCTTATCGTAGGCATTCAACCCGATATCGGTGGCTTTATCGCCCGAACAATGCAGCATACAGATCGCCCCGGCCTGGTTGGCAATCGCGGTAAAACGGTTCGCTCCCGCCTGATCGGTAACCAGGGTGCCTCTGCCGCCGGGGGGGTCAGTATCCAATTTACCGATATACGGTTGGTACATATATCCGGTGCGGCAGTCATTTTCGCCGTCTATCCAGTCCTTTATCCCTCCGAAGCGATACCAGGCCGGATCGGCGCCTGGGGGCATGTGGAACTTGCTCAGATCAGCGGGCATGTCCTTGCCGTTGGCTGAGGTCCATATCGAGGTGGTGTAGCGAATCGTCGGCGGCGTTTTTGACTGCGCCACCTTTTGCAAGACCGGTAGCGCCGCGGCAGGGGTTATGGCCAGCAGTGAGGTGAACCCATGCTGATTCCAAAACTCTTGAATGCCCTTGGTGTAGTAGCGTTCCAGCTCGGCAGGAGCAGGATTGGTCGGAATATCGGCTTGGGCATCGGCCAACACGCCGGTGGGTTCGCCCTGCTTATCAAGGATCACCGTGCCGCCATGCGGAAGCTTGTTCATACCCTTTTTGATGCCCAGCTGTTTTATGGCCTGCGAGTTGATTACACACAGATGAGCGCCATTGGCCAGCAACACCGGGTTATCCGGAGCCGCCGCATCCAGCTCGGCTTTGGTGGGAATGCGCTTCTCGGCAAACTTATTCTCACTGGCCGAAACGCAGGCCACATAGATCCATGCTCCCTTGGGGGTTTTCTTGGCCCAGGCCGCTATATTAGCCAGCGCCTGTTTGACTGATGGTGTCTGGGGATAGCGGCAATCAACCCAGGTCTCCTTCAGCATTATGGTTTCCATGGGGTGGCAGTGGGCGTCGATCAATCCGGGCACAACGGTCTTGCCGCCCAGGTCCACCAGCCGGGTCGAGGAACCCGCGAGCTTCTTGATCTCGTCCACGCTTCCGACCTTCAGGATTTTCCCACCCTGAACGGCAACCGCGCCGGCCGTGGAGCCCGCGGCATCGAGGGTGACGATCTTGCCGTTAAAGTAGACCGCTTCCGCTTCCGGCTCAGCCGCCGGGGCGGGGCCGGCGAATCCGGCCGCCATAAGTCCGAGGACGGCGGCGATAACCAAGACCCGCTTCGCCATGGGTGTATCAACCATGTCTATCTCCTGTCTCCAGTTTATCTTGCATTTACAACATATTCTGCTCCGCCAGGCTGAAGTAGCCCTGGCGGCTGATGATCAGGTGGTCGTGGACCGTGAGATTCAGGCCCCGGCAAGCCTGGATCAGGGCCTTGGTCAACTCCCGGTCCGCGGCGGAGGGCGTCAGGGAGCCGCTGGGGTGATTGTGCACCAGGATCAGCCCTGCGGCTTTGTGTTTCAAAGCCAGTTCCAGGACCTTGCGGGGATAAACCACCGTCTGGTTCACCGTGCCTTCCTGGACGATCTCTTCGGCAATGATTTCATTCTGGCTGTTCAGAAAAAGCACCCGGAACTGTTCGTCGGGGAGGCCCCCCATGGCGGTGCGGCAGTAATCCACCAGCACGGCGAGAGAGGGGATCTTCCGGCGTTGGAGGAGGTCTTCTTTCAGATAATATTCGGCGCAGGCCTTCACCAGGCGAATCAGGGCGCCGGAGGCTTCTCCTATCCCCCCGACTTCCTGAAGTTTTTCCGGGGGCGCGTCCAGGATCTGGGTGAAGGATCCGAAGCTTTTAATAAGCTCCTTGGCCAGAGGCTTGGTATCCTGGCGGGGGAGGGCATAGGTGAGGAGCAATTCTAAGAGCTCATAATCCTGCAACGCCGCGGCTCCCCCTTTCAGGAAGCGGGCCCGCAGGCGCTGCCGGTGTCCGTGGTAATGGGGTTTGTCGGGTTTGGCCGGCATGGGCGTCACCAGGGAGACGTGCCTAACCTTCCATATTTCCTTGGAAAAAAATTAATCCTATTTAATAATGGTTCATATATTTTGTCAAATTTTCCTTATCTGAAACGGGTGTGGTGAGCAGGAAAAATTAAAGGGCGAACCCAAGGTTCGCCCCTACAAGCTTATGGGGGTTGGGGTGGGGGTTTGGGGGAGGGGCAGGGGCCCCTTACGAAAAAACCCCCTGGCCTCCTCCCTCAAAACTTTACCTAACTACTCGGAGCATTAATTGTGGTGCATCGGTTATGGGCAACGTAGGGGCGGGTTTTAAACCCGCCCCTACATCAACGCAACATATTTTATGCCCTGAGTAGTAAATACACCAATCTTAGTGTTCCGCGTGGGCGGCGTCTGCCATCTGACGGCGCATTTCCATGTCGAAGAGCACCCGCTCCCGGGCCTTGTCGATGCCCAAGGCTTTGCGCTTCAGGTCGATGTGGGCGATCATCTTCTTGGCCATTTCCATGGGATCGGCCACGAAGTCCCACTTGCCGCCGTACTCTTCCTCGATGCCCTTGAACAGGTAGTCCGTCAGGATCTCGGACCCGGTGGTGGGCCAGGTGACGCCGAAGAGGGTGTACACCCCGGAGGCCACGAAGTACTGGCCGATAGCTACGGCTTTCTCAGACATCCACTCCGGCGCGGCGCCCGCGGCGGGCAGGTCGCTGATG
>CAZUBT010000024.1:0-41283 GCA_964618815.1 uncultured Desulfobacterales bacterium
GGCCCAGAAAAACCACCCCCAGCCCGGCCATGGCGGCCATTTGGGGCCACAGGGCGGCAAAACCCCGGCCTCCCAGGAAGACGCCCTGCACTACGACGATAAAGTATCGCAAGGGATTGCAATAAGTAATATATTGAAAAATTACCGCCATATTGGCTATAGGGAATATCAAGCCGGAGAGCAGAATGGCAGGGGTCAGGATGAAGGTGCCGGCCATTACCGCCTGTTGTTGGGTGGAGCAGACCGTGGAGATCATCAGGCCTAATCCCACGGAACTAAGGAGGAAAGCCAGGGTCCCGATAAAGAGCACGATAACGCTCCCCTGAAAAGGTATCTGGAACCAAAAGACGCCCATCAGGGTTACCAGGGCCACGTCCATCAGGGAGATGAGGATAAAAGGGATAGTCTTGCCGGACAAAAATTCCAGCGGGCTGATTGGGGACACCAGGATTTGCGCCATGGTGCCGATCTCCCTTTCCCGCACCACCGAGAGGGCGGTGAGCATCAGGCTCACCAGCATCACCACCATGGCGATGACCCCTGGAACAAAGGCGTTTTTGCTCTCCAGGTTGGGGTTGAGCCAGGCTCGCGGCTCGATCACCACCGGGGTCTGAAATCTCCTCGGCAAATCTAAATGCCGGAGAGCCTGTTGGAGAATCTCCCGGGAATAATCGTTAAGGATAGTCCGGGTATATTTAGCCACAATCAAGGCGGTGTTGGAATCTGTGGCGTCCAGGATGAGTTGCAGCGGGGCCGGCCGGTTGGCCTTGAGATTTTCGGCAAAACCTTTCGGGATTCGCACCACCAGGGTAATCCGGCTGCGGTCCATCAGGCCTCGCAGTTCTGCTTCGCTATTGATGAAATTTGTCAGGCTAAAATATTCCGAAGAGGTGAATCTGGAAATCAGAAGCTGGCTGGCCTGGGTACGATCTTCATCAAAGGTGGCGAAAGGCACCTGCTTGATATCGAAGTTGATGGCATAGCCATAAATAATGATTTGCACGATGGGGGGCAGGAACAGGAAAATCCGCAGCCTCCGGTCCCGCCAGACCTGGATAAATTCCTTTTTCACCATTTGCCAGATGCGTCGGCCCATTATGCCCTACCTGATCTTTTTTACGGGGTGTCGCAGGGTAACTAACAGAAACATTGCGGCAAAAGCCACCAAAATCAACACATCCGGCCACAAAATGTCCAGACCGACACCCTTGGAGTAGATGCCCTTGGAAATGGTCACCAGGTATTTAGCCGGCACCAAGTAAGACAATAGTTGCAGCGGCAAGGGCATCAGCCGGATGGAAAAGACAAATCCCGACATCAAGACCGCGGGAAGAAAAGTAATGAGCATTGCCGTCTGAAACGCCTGCAACTGGTTGGCCGAGGTGACCGATACCAGGAGGCCCTGGGCCAGCATCACCAGGAGATAAATGGCCGAAAGCGCGATTAACAACCCCAGGCTGCCGCGCAAGGGGACTTCAAAGAGAAAATGTCCCATGAGCATGGCGAGAGAGAGCACCAGCATACTCACGCAGAAATAAGGCGCCAGCTTACCCAGGAGAAGTTCTGATTTTTCCAGGCTGGTGGCAAACAAGCTTTCCATGGTGCCCCGTTCCACTTCCCGCACTACGGACAGGGCCGACAGGATGGTGCCCACCATGGTCATGATGACCACGATGAGACCGGGCACGATAAAATTGATGCTCTCCAGGTCCTCATTGAACCAGAAGCGCCACTCGGGTTTCAGGCACAATTCCAGCCGTTGGAGCCCATCCCGGTTCAGCCGGTCCCCCAATACCTTCTGGTTAAAATCTGCGCTGATGCTCTGGACATAACCTAAGATAACGTTAGCGGCGTTGGGTTCGGAGCCGTCCACCAGGGCCTGGATAGGGGCGGTGCGACCGATGTGCAGTAGTCGGGTGAAATCATGGGGAAACACTAAACCCAAACGCACCTGGCGAGTGGAGAGCAGACCGTCGATTTCCTCACTACTGGTAACCGAACGAGTCAGTTTAAAATAGGGCGAGCCTCGGAACTCATTGAGAAACTTATTAGCCAGGTGCCCCTGGTCCCGGTTATAGACCGCCACGGGCACATCTTTAATGTTGAAGGTCAGGGCATACCCATAGATCAATAGCTGAATCACCGGCAACAAAATGATCATGATGAGACTATGGGGGTCTCGGCGAATGTGGATGAATTCCTTACGGGTGATGGCCCAAGTGCGTCCCAGATCCATAGGCTCAGGTTCCTCGAACCCTGGAAATCATGGCGATAAAGGCGTCCTCCAAGGTAGGGGCCACCTGCGCCAACCGCCGGATGGAGATTTGCCGGGCTTCCAGGGCTTCCCGCACCATCACCTGGGCTTGATCCGGGTTGCTGGTGGCCACATGGAGGCAGTTGCCGAAGATCGCCACCATCGTCACCGCAGGCAAGGACCGCATTACCTCAAAAGCCTCATCCAGGCGGTCAGGATAAATAGCCAGAATCTCTCCCGCAATAGTTTCTTTGAGTTGTTGGGGGGGGCCCAGGGCGATGAGGCGCCCTTGATACAGGAGGGCCAGCTTGTCGCAGAACTCATCCTCATCAAGGTAATGAGAGGTTACCAGGGTGGTCACCCCCGCGTCGGCCATGTCATAGATCAGGTCCCAGAAATTCCACCGGGACACAGGGTCAACGCCGCTGGTGGGTTCGTCCAAAAAGAGGATGGCGGGTTCATGGATGATGGCCGAAGCCAGGGCCAGCCGCTGCCGCAAGCCCTTGGCCAGGTGGCGGGTCAGGTCGCGCCGTCTCTCCGACAAATTCATGAGGCTCAACAGTTCTTGGGCGCGCTCCCTGGTTCTGGAGGGCGACAGTCCATAAATACCGCCGAAAAAAAGCAGGTTCTCCTCAACCGTCAAGTCTTCATAGAGAGAGAAGCGTTGTGACATATAACCGATATGCCGCTTGATCTGCTTGGCCTCACGAGCCAGGTCCAGACCCGCCACCCGGCCGGAACCGGAGGTGGGTTGCAACAACCCCGTGAGCATGTGAATCGTGGTGGATTTTCCCGCCCCATTGGGTCCTAAAAAGCCGAAGATCTCGCCGCGGCCCACCTGAAAACTGAGGTCATCCACGGCCCGGAAGTCCCCGAAATCACGGGTGAGATTCTTCACCTCGATGGCAAAGTCCGTATCCATCAGCTCTCTTGTAGGCGCATGATTTGTACAAAAATATCTTCCAGTCCAGGTTCAATCTCGGAAATCCGCATGTCGGCCACCCCGGCCTGACGGAGCGTCTGTTCAATGAGGCCCGCCGCCTGCTCGGCCCGGTCCACGGTAAGCACCATCCGGTCACCCATGGCCAGTACCTGGCGGAGGTAAGGTTGCCCGGTGAGAATTTTCCGGGCCGCGCGCAGGTCCGGAGTCCTCAACTCCAGCAATTCTCCGGCAAACGCGTCTTTGAGGGCCTGCGGGCTTTCGGCCACCAAAAGTCGGCCCTGATGCATCAAACCCACCCGATGGGCCCGTTCCGCTTCATCCATATCGGGCGTGGCCAGGAAAATGGTGACGTCGGTTTTCAGAAGTTCGTGCAGAATAAGCCAGAATTCCTGACGGGAGACGGGGTCCATGCCGGAGGTCGGTTCGTCCAAAAGGAGCAAACGGGGCCGGTGCGCCAGGGTACAGATCAAGCCCAATTTCTGGCGCATTCCCCCGGAGAGCTTGGCGGCCAAACGGTCCTGGAAAGGGGTGAGATCGGCGAAGGCCAGTAACTCCGGCAGGCGTTGCCGCTGTTGGGCCCGGGAAACCCGGCAGAGATCAGCATAAAAATTAAGGTTTTCCGCTACGGTGAGGTCGTCATAGAGGCCGAAGCTTTGCGGCAGGTAACCCAGGTGCTCCTTCATCTGCCTGGTTTGCCGACAGGTATCGAATCCCCATAACCGGGCCTGGCCTTCATCTTGTTTCAAAATCCCGCTCAGCATCCGTATGGTGGTGGTCTTGCCGGCGCCGTCAGGCCCCAGGAGGGCAAAGACCTCGCCCCGGAATACTTCCAGGTTGAGGTGGTCCACCGCCACCCGGGGCCCGAAACGCTTGGTCAACCCGGTGGCTTGAATGCAAATTTCGGTATTATTGTTTAACAAGGGAGATGACTGCCTCGGCCGGCATGCCTACCTTCAGCGCTCGCTGGGGATTGGGCAATTTAATCCGGATGCGATAGACCATGGTTACCCGCTCCCGGTAGGTTTCCACCGTCTTTGGGGTAAACTCGGCTTTCGAGGAAATGTACGATATGGTTCCCGAATTTTTTTCCTCGGGACAACAATCGATGGTGATGGCCGCCTTCTGGCCGTAGCGCACCTTCCCCAGGTCCTTTTCCGGCAAATATCCCTCAAACCAGACATTGTCCAGATTACCCAGGGTGATTATGGTGGTGCCAACCCCGGCTAATTCTCCGGGATTGGCTGACCTTGCCAGGACCAGGCCGCTCACCGGAGATATCAGGGTGGCGTAACTCAACCTCAGTCGGGCTAATTCCAAACCCGCCCTCGCTTGCCGGAGCTCCGCATCTTTGATCTTCTTGGGGCCTGGCGTTGCGTCTGCGGCTTCCCATGCCCCTTCCGCCGCATCCACCTCAAGGCGGAAAACCTTATCATCCAGCTTTGCCACCACCTGGCCGGCCTTGACTTCCTCTCCCGCCTCCACCGAGATTGCCTCTATCCGGCCGGGAACCTGAAACGCCAGGTCCGTTTCGGTGACGTCGATGTGCCCCGCCAGCCTTATCTCATTTGCCGGTTTATCTTGGTCCGGCCAAAGTGACCCACATGCTGCGGGGGTCATCAATCCTAATAACCAAATGGCAATGAAAATAAGTTTCACCGTGCGTCGCTCCCGGTTGCTTTGGACCCCGATTTGGATACCCCTAACCCGGACAAGCCGGAACCAAAAACTTTCAAAGATTTACCACAAAGGCACAAAGGACACCAAGGAACACCAAGAAATATTTTTCTCTTTGTGAACCTTTGTGTTCTTTGTGTCTTGGTGGTTAACTTTCTTCCTAACCGCACCCAGACAAGCCGGAACCAAAAGGTTTTTAGCTAATTCTTTGCCGGAAAAAGTACGAATCCTGGAAATAAGTTCCTAACAATCCGGAGAGGTACAAACCCCTGTTTAATCCAACCCGGAGCAGCCAACGCCATGGTTGCCAAAGTCTGACCGGGCCGGAAGAACGCGACCTCTTGCCCTGGGCGGCTTGATATATAATACCAAGTTCTGTTTCCAATGCAACCAACTTAAGTTTCATCTTGCTGATAATCCTGGTCTTTTTTACCGAAAACCGATAACCGAAAACCGAAAACGGTATAATTCCGGGGTGGTCCTAATAATGTTGACCATTACCATCCATACCTATATGGTAATCTAAAGAAGGGGACCTGAACGGCGTTAACTCTATCCATACCAACAGGAGGACGAAATGAAAAAGTTGATGTGGGTGTCGGTTTTTCTCTGTCTCAGCTCTTTGCTGCTGAGCACGGCTATGGCGGGGCGCACGGACCGGGTGTGTTATGACTTTGATTCCCGGACGGCCCGGGTAAAGGAGCGGATCGCCTGGAACGAACAGATGCTTTATGATGATCTGGCGGGGCTCAAACAAGAAAAGGCCAAAACCCAGAGAAACCCGAAGCTGGCGCTGGCGGACGAAAAATTAAGCCTGGCGATTCGGCTATGTAATGATGCCCTCAGCCAGGTGCAGGTCCTGAAAGATAGGGTACCCCGGGAGATTGACTGCGGCGAAAGGCATCGCACCGTTCGCCGGAAAATGGAAGCCGAGGTCGTGGCGCTCAATGACGTGGAAGGCAAGATCTCGAACCTCAACGTTATTGTCAACCAGTACCGGTCCCTGAGGTTAGAGGCCGCCACCATCATCCAAAACGTGGGGGGCGGTCCCCGATATTAGCCCTGGCGGCTAACGGGAAGCTCCGGGATCAGGGGGCCGGGCCGGTTTGCTGGTCGAACAAGTGTACCGCCCCCGGTTTTCCGGACACAAGTTTTTTTTAAGCCGCCCCGGCGAGTGAGACCTGGGCAAGCCATTGCGCCCTGATCTGCCAGGGGCTCTTAAAGCCGTTATTTTCCGTCAGCCACTCACGGTTGTCGGTGTCCGTAACCTCTGACCGCCTCTCTCACCTCCTCGAGGTTCCGGAACCCCCGGCCATAGATGACCTGCTCCTTGAGGGTCTTGATGAAGCGTTCGGCCACGCCATTATTGGGCGGCTGTGGTCCATACGCAGGAACAGGCCCCGGCCGGCGTCCTGGTGGCGCTCCAGGGGCGGTGAGCAAAAGATGGAACCGCCCGGGGTTAGATGATCACCCCAGGGGAGGGTTCTCACAACCTCAGCCTGTGCTTTAGCTATGCCGAGAGTTCCCCGCGCAGGATAGGCTCGGGGGTTCACCGAGTCATCATCACGCCTGGTTGCGAAAAAGCCCCGTGTATCCCCTCTTTCATTGATTTACCTTTACCCCCCGGGCAAGGCCGTATCCTCCAACAATTATAGTTCCCAGCACCCTCAATTTTTCTAGCCACAATGTTAGCCATAAACAAATATGGGGTTAGCCGAGATAGCTGACCCCTTGAATTCCCTGGAGCCGGCACGGGGGGTCGAACCCCGGGCCTGCTGATTGCGTATCAGGGAAAATATTGTTTCAGGCCGTCCCTTACCTCTCCAGTAAAATTCATCGGCCGCACATCACCGTCTGGCCGGAAAGGAGAAGTGTCCGAAACAGTTGCCCTTGGCTGCTTGAGCAGTCCATGCCATAGTCTGCTCGGAGTTTCCGTCAGGTAGTCGGGACGTTCTCTGGGAGAGCCATGTTCCGGGGTGAGATTAAAAAGGGGATAGCCTGACCAAGAAAACCCTAACACCTCAAAACCCGCAGCCTCTCAGAGCAGAAAAACCATAACAGACTGCCGGACACCCCAAAATGCCGCGCAAAACCATAACCCGGAACTTTGAACCTCAGTTCTGAAGGTACTTTTTAACAGGCTTTATCTCAATCCAAAGTTTCTTTTTTAGATGACACTATTTCCACCTGTTCTGTTCAAACACAGAAAATAAGATTACATTTGACCCTCATGCAAAATTCACTGAAATTATTTCAAAATCTCAGTTTGCCCTGATATATCATTCTGAGCGAAGCGAAGAATCTCGTATTTTCAAAAGGTTGAGATTCTTCACGGCGTTCAGGATGACAAAACCCCGATTTTGACATAGCCTCCAAGGGCAATTTTGCAAGAGGCTCATTTGAAAGGCCATATATAAGGGTGGGCACGGCCCACCAAAGAATCTTTTCCCTGCTTATTTATGGATAAGTACTAAATTGTGGAAATTAAAAAAGGGGGCACTATGAAAAGAATCAGTGTCTGGCTTTTTGGCGTTTTAATATCATCCATCTTTTGTTTGCCGGCTTGGACCGGGACCTTGACAACCAACGAATTTTTGTACCAACCGGGGCTGGGTGCAAGCGGCCATCAAGAGAAAGAAGCTTTTGAACAGGGCCTGGTTCGCGTGGACGCCAGGTTAGGGAAAGAAATCTGGGTGGGCGATCCCAAATATGGCGCCACCCTCCAGGGCGCTATTACTGCTATCGGCTCCAATGCCCGCATTTTGCGGGTGCCGGCCGGAACGCACGCCGTATCGGCTGACCTCACCATTCCCGCCAACATCACCCTCAAGCCGGAGCGGGGGGCGACCCTCGCCATAGCCACTACCAAGACTCTGACCATCAACGGCGGACTGGAGGCAGGGCTTTATCAGGTCTTCTCCTGTGTTGGTACTGGCAAGGTGTTTTTCGGTCTGGGAGCCATCAAGGAAGCCTACCCGCAATGGTGGGGGGCCGCGGGGGACGGCTCCACGGACGACACCGCGGCCATGAAAGCTGCGGTCATCGCCGCTCAAGACCATGTTCTGCGAATCCCGCCCGGCAGATATAAGTTGGACGGGGCCTGTAACCTTCTGGACGGGGTTCTGGAACAGGTAACTATCATCGGCTCCACCAAGGTTGATGGGGGGACGCCCACCATCTTCTACATCAAAACAGTTTCCGGTTATGTTTTTGATAAGACCGCCGCCGGAGTCCGAGACCCCAACGGCATCCATGTGGAGGGTGTCTGTTTTGACGGCACCAACACCGGGATCGACAGTTGGAGTGGGGCTACCACCTGTGACGGCATCCTCAAAAACTCCAGTGGAACCGCCTGGCATCGGGTCAACTTCAAGAACTGCACCATCCAAGGGTTGAATAAGGTAGGGGCGGCGGCTCTGGACCTCACCAACATGTTTTATGTTCGCTTCGAGGACCTGAAGATTACCGGCATTACCAAGGGTTGGGGGGTGAAGATCGGTGGGACCTACTCCACCACCACCTATTTTGACCGGTGCGTCATCGAGGGCTGTCAGGAAGGAATCTATGCCGTCAATGGCAATGCCGCACTGAACTTTACCAACTGCACGATACAAAGCAATACTACCGGCGTGGTGGCCGCCTCCACCTCGATTAAGTTCGACTCCTGTTGGTTTGAGAACCTGGGTTACAACGACATGGGCAGCACCACGGGGATTAGCAACCAGCAGGTGAATCTAAGTTTGGGCGCGCCCTACAACACTGCCGTAAATACCTTGTTCAATTTCGTGGACTGCAACGTTATCTTTGATAACTGTCAATACTTTTTCCCCAACCCCTACTCCGCTGTGGGAATCATGCGGCTCATCACTTCCCAGAATAGCGGCTTTGACAAGTCCGGTACTGTGGAGCTTAGGAACTGCTGGGGAAATGACCTTTACACTAAAAATACTATCCCCTGGTTTATCAAGCACGGAGCCACCGGCTCCCCGGTATCAACGAAGACCGAATATCAAATCGTCTTGCATGGCCGTGGCAGCAGCAATGATGAGACCCGGCTGTTCACCCGGTTTGACGACCTGCGCCAGGTGAACTTCGGAGAATTTTATCTCCACGGCCAGCCGGGCAATCAGTACCGGCTGGTGCAAGTGACCGGGAAAAAATGGACCTTCCTGCCTTGGGCCACGGCGGACGGCACCGCGGTAACCAGCTTGAGGTATCCGTCTGCCTCTATTAATCCCCATTTGGCGTATTCGGCTTCCCGGGCCGCGGCGGATATGTCCGCCCAGGGTTTTCGCACCGGGGACGCCTGGATCGAGACCCACTACGGCTTGGGCTACCCGGAAAAGTGGGCGCTTATTCGGGAACAGCATACCACCACCAACGCTGCAATAGCGTCTGCGAATACGGAAATCACCGTCACCAACACTCCAACGGCTTCCGTGGGCGACATAATCAAGATTGCCGATGCTTCCAGTCAATTTTCCGGCTCGGTGCTGTCCATCAACGCCGGGGCCAAGACCATCCAGTTGGCGGATGAGTATGGTGTCGCTACCACCGCGGGGTTTAACAGCAGTGTTGCTTCCGGAATTTTCGTGCAGACTTACAAGTGGGCTGCGGTGGGCCAGCAGGGTTACCGCTCTGGCACGGCTACGCCGGTAGGGGCAGTGGCCCCTTATTTCGTGGGGGAGATGTATTTGGATTCCACGGCGGTTAAATGGTATCGCTCCACCGGGATGGCTAATACTAATTGGGTGGCGTTGAATTAAGGCGATAACCGGGGCAGGGATTCCGATATAAGAGGGAGATAAGGAAAAAAATCGTCTGGCGGATTTTTCTCGGCCCAGGGGTTCCAAAAACCATTTTCAGGGAAAGCCGGCCAAGGCCGCCCCATAATCCCGGTTTAATTTCTGGTTTGGAGAACAGCCTATCCTTCACGAAAAGGGTGCATTTTGATAAATTTTTGGTAAATTAAGGTAAATTATGCCAGCCCAAGTGGCCTCTCGGGAGTGAAGAAAAGGGAGGGATCAAGCTCTTCCTTGATTGCTGCAAAGCAAGGGGCGACTTTCACCACCCCCAGGGAAGGGGAAATGATGGGAGCATGAAGGAGATTGGCTTGGGATTTGCATGTTCATAGGCTACCGGCAAAGGCGGTTTTTCTTAACCGGTAACTTTTTACCACTCGGAGCATTAATTGTGTTGCGACGGTTATAGGCAACCTAGGGGCGGGTTTTAAACCCGCCCCTACATCAACGCAACATATTTTATGCTCAGATTAGTAAAATATAACCTATCTACTAAGTTGGTCACTATGGCTGCAGCAAAAACGAACCTGCCCTGGAATATCAACGGGGAAACCGTATTAATCGCAATTAAAGACCAGGTTTCGGCTAATCTGGAAGACGAAGCCGTCATCCTCCATCTCAAGGATGGGGTTTACTATGGTTTGAATCCGGTGGGCGCCCGCATCTGGAATCTGCTGCAAGAGGCCCGGAGCGTCAACCAACTGCGGGATATCCTCCTCAGTGAATATGAAGTGGAACCCCGGCCCTTGGAAGCAGACCTGTTGCAACTGCTGCAGGAACTCGCCAGCCGGGGGCTCATTGAAGTTCACTATGACACGACAGGATAAGTTCTTGCCCCTTACGCCCGCCGAACGCAGCCTACCGGTGGCTGCCTTGCCGGTGGGCCGGGTAGTTGCCGGTCGATACTGATATTTCCGTGAAGGGACCTATCCTCCATTCACTCCCCATTCTCTCAATCCGGTCATGACTCAAGAATTTTCCCGGCAACATGCAGGCGACCCCCGGACCGCAGGGAAGATCTCCCTGATGGAGAACCATGACCAGGCCTATTATCTCTGGCGGGACGCCGGGTTCAGAAATCGTATCCTGGTGCATATCGACGCTCATGACGACCTGCAGTATGTAGAGGCGGAAGATCCCGTCACCATTGCGAATTTCATCTGCCCTGCCATAAGGGAAGATATCGTTCGAGAAGTCTATTGGGTGATTCCCGACGGCAATTGGCAGGTTGCCGGGGGCATTGCCCCGGTCCGCCGCCGCTTGCAGAAGATCACCGCCCGCTACCCCGGCCCTTCCACCCGGGCCCGGGTGGAAGGCCGGCAGATAGTGGGTTCGGCCCTGGGGAAGCCCATCCGGGTCTGTTCCCTGGATTCCTTGCCCCGGTTTCAAGAAGAGGTGCTCCTGGATATTGATGTGGATTTTCTGGTGAGCCGCCGGATCCTCTGGGGAAACCACGACCCTAGGGCCTTGCCCTGGTGTTGGCCGGAGGAACTGGTGTCCAGGATGGCGGCTAAAAATCTTCGGGCCTCCTTCACCACCATTGCTTACTCCGTAGAGGGCGGCTACACGCCCTTGCCCTGGAAGTTTCTGGGCGAGGAATTGGCTCTGCGTCTGGAGCCTCAGAATGGCGTCCAGCTCCGGCTCCAGGCCATGGACCTGATCCGCCGGGGGGCGCTGGCGGTGCGCCAGGGTAATCCGGCCGCCGCCCAAGAGCCGTACCAGGAAGCCCTGCTTCTGTGGCCCGAGTCTGCCGCGCCGGCCTTCCACCTGGCCCATCTCCACCTGGAAATGGGGCAGACCGCCCAGGCCCAGAAGTTCTACCGTCAGGCCCGGGGGCTGGACCCTTCATACGACACAGCCTACAACAGCGCCGGTCTCTGGTACTATGGTCAGGACCGGCTTCACCCGGCCGCGGCGGAATACCGCCGTACCCTGGCCCTTAACCCCGAGGACGCGTATGCCATGTTGGGGCTGGGCCGGTTGGCTCTCCGCCAACGGCGCTGGGCGGAGGCGGAAAACTACCTGCAGCAAGCCCTGGCTCGACAGCCGGACCTGGTTGACGGCCGCCGGGCCTTGGGGGAAGCCCTGGCCCGCCAAGGGCGGCGCCGGGAGGCTATAACAGCCTATGAAAAGTCCCTGCTCCTGACCCTGCACGGCCGCAAACCTCTGGACGGCCCCATTGTGACCCATGAGGATGGGCGCCTGGGCGACCCGGGTCATTTTTACATCCACGGGCGTCTGGCCCGGCTCTACGAGTTGCAGGGAGAGGAGGCCAAGGCCATCAACGCTTATCGGCTGAGCATCGCCAAGGGAGACGATGGGATCTTGCCCCGCAGCCGCCTGGCCCGCCTTTATGTGAAGACCGGCCAGTGGCGGCCGGCTTTCAAGGAAGCAGCAAGGGCCGTGAAGATTATTCCCCGGGAACTGGCGACCACCGGCCTGCGGCTATTCAAACCCCTTCACCGGGCCTGCCGACGGGGCGTTTGGATTTTGCAGGACCTCTGGAGGCGGCGGTGAGCGGCATCGTGGGGCTCTGGAACCTGGATGGGCGGCCGCTGGAGGCAGGCGTGCTGGCCCGCATGAGCGCCACCCTGGCCCACCGCGGGCCGGACGGCGAAGGGCGGTGGCTCGAGGGGCCGGTGGGACTGGCCTGCCAACTCATGCGCATCACCCCGGAATCCCTGACGGAGACCCAGCCCCTGGTGGGTCCCTCGGGGTCGGTAATAGTCTTCGACGGCAGGTTGGACAACCGGGAGGAGTTGTTAAGCCTTCTCAAGGGAGAACCGGGGGTGGCGGCCGACGTTCCGGACCCGGCCCTGGTGCTGGCCCTGTACGATAAAGTTGGCGAACGGTTTCCCGAATACTTGAACGGTGACTTCGCCCTGGGGATCTTCGACCCCCGCGGCCAACGGCTCCTTCTGGCCCGGGACGCCATTGGACTTCGCTCCCTATACTATCTGCAAATTGGCTCAACCTTCCTTTTTGCTTCGGAGATCAAAGCTATTCTGTCTCATCCCCAGGTAGTGACCGAGCCCAACGAAGATTTTCTGGCCGACCTTTACCTGAAAGAATTATTCGTTTATCAACAAGGGCTGACCTTTTTTAAAGGGGTTCTTAATCTTCTTCCCAGCCAAATGGCCATCATTTCTCCCCGAGGATTAAGCAAACGGATATATTGGGATTTTGACCCCGCCAAACGAATTCATCTTAGCTCTTTTCAGGATTATGCCGACACCTTCCGACAGCTTTTTCAGCAGGCGGTGCAGCGGCGCCTCCGCAGCGCTTACCCGGTGGCGGTGGCGGTAAGCGGCGGCCTGGATTCGTCGGCCATCTTTTGCATGGCCGAGACCCTTAAGCGCCAAAGACCGGAAGATTTTCCTCCGGTGCAGGGGTTGTCTTTTTACTGTCCGGACGGCTCCCTGGCGGATGAAGATAGCTTTGTTCAAGAAATTGAAAAACTTTATGATTCTAAAATCATCCGGCTTCCCATCGGTCCTCTCAGGTTCACAGAAAAGCCTGAAGAAGAAATCCGGCACACTGAAATGCCCTTTTTGCTGACGGATAACTTTCACGCGCTCTATCAAGCAAGTAGCCGAATGGGCGCCAGGGTAATACTCACCGGCGAAGGCGGCGACCAGTTTCTTGCCGAGGAGTCCTACCTCATCGATCTCTTTCACCGGTTTTCCTGGCGGGAACTTTGGAGGCACTTAGGGGAATTCCATTATAGAGGTAAGGTTCCATTCCGTTATCATCGCACGTTTATTAGAGAATTAATTAAACATTATTTGCCGGATGGTTGGGTCAGCCGGTGGCGCCATATGCATGGTAGGACAGCATCACTAACCACCAGCCTTCCCGGTTCCGGATCAAAGTTGAGGCAATTGGCATCGAGACTGCGAAACAGTCCCTTTGGCACTAAACGGTCTTTGTTCAATGTCCATGCACGGTCGCTTTATAAGGTATGTAAATCTGACAATCAGTTGTTTTATATTGAACTTATCTTGAAGAGCAGTTCCGCTTATGGGTTAAGTTGCGCCTACCCTTTATATGACCGGGATTTGATAGACTTTTTGATGGGCATTCCGGGAGAGGTAACTAACTGGCAAGGAATCCCTAAAGGAATTCTGCGCCAAGGCTTGCGGGGAATTCTGCCGGAAGCCATAGCCGCGCGGCGTTGGAAGGCCGATTTCTCCAACCTGGAGAATGAGGGAATGATGCATGATTATTCAATAGTGCTGGATTGCTTACAAAAAGGCGGCAGGGCAATTGATAGGGGATATGTGGAAGAGGTTGGTTTATGGGAAGAGCTGGAAAAATTGCGGAAAAAAATCAGAGGGCCTAACATTTTGGTTGCAAGAAATCTGAAAATTATGATAGCATTAGAAAAATGGCTGCAAGTCTTTCTTGGAAAGAAAGACCTTGAACCGTTGAGCAGCAAGTCAGGCAAATATTGAAAATAATAGATTATCATGGCGTCAAGGAGTGATGCCATAGATCGGCGAAAAATCTAAAAAGCTCCAAGGGGATGAATTATGCAAAGCCCGAATTCAAACGAGATGGAGAGAGCGCCGGTGCGGAAGCGGGCCTACAATCCGCCGCGCCTGGTAGTCTATGGAAATGTCCAAACTTCGACTACTGCCCGTGCTGGCACCCGCGCAGATGGGATATCGCCCCATAAAAATTAAAGTGGAAAGGCCGAAAACAGAAGGCTGGTTAGCAATTGGGCTCCCCAGGTATTCCATTTAGGTATAATCTGTTCGGCCAGTCCCTCAGCAGCCAATGGCGATTTCCCAGCCCCTGTCCAAGCCTGGATGGGGGGGAGATGGCGGATTTAGAGCTCCTCGAAGGCCCTGCCTCTCTGTTTGCAGAGGCGCAGGCTGAAGCTGGGATAAGACCTGCGAAAGGATCCTGGTTTCAGTTTGCAACCCTCAGAGGCGGGGCTTTTTATCTTCTCTGGCCGAGGCTTTTCGAGTTCGTGATCTCAGCTGACGGTCGTCGTATTTACTGCCGTCAGCAGGGTAATTCCGCCTGGGAATCTTTTCACTCCTATCTCTTTCCCCAGGTCCTTTCCTATGCCCTGCTCCGGCAGGGCATAGAATCCCTCCACTGCACGGTGCTGCGCCTGGAGCAGGGCGCGGTAGGCTTGATCGCCCCCTGCGGCCACGGTAAATCCACTCTGGCCGCGGCTTTCCTGAAGGCCGGCTATCCCCTGCTTACCGACGACCTGCTGGTCCTGAAGGAAGAAGGCGGCGAGTTTCTGGCCTATCCCAGCTTTCCCCGCATCAAGCTCTTTCCCCGGGTGGCCCGGTCTTTATTGGGGGAGGGCATCAGCGGCATCCCCATGAACCCTCATACCCGGAAGCTCATCATTCCCTTGGGCCCTGAACTGTCCCACCCCCATCCCGTCCCGCTTAAGGCCATCTTCGTTTTGCGTGGAAAACCCGCCAAATCTCCCGGCCGGAAGGTCAGCATCCGCACCCTGGGCCCCCGCCGGGCTTTTCTGGAGTTGGTAGGCAACACCTTTAACACCGTGGTCAAGGAGCCCCCAAGGATCCGGCGCCAGTTCCACCAGGCGGCACGGCTCACCGCCGCGGTGCCCGTGAAATCCCTCACCTATCCCAGGAGCCTGGCCCGCCTCCCCGAAGTGGTGGAAGCAGTTTGCGCCCACCTAAAAAAATTGGCGCGGTAAATTACCGGTGCCTGAGGCGAAGCGGTTAAGCGCAACAGTTTCTGCTGGAATTAGGCTTCCTGAGGGTGCGGGTCAATCTCTTTCCGGGGCGTCAACACAGCTCCGGCTTCCACCCCCCTTTCCGGGGCTTGAAGTTGCAACAGATCAAAGCCCCCCGCGGCAAACTCGGCCTCCAACTCTTCCTTTGAGGCAAAGGCGTGAAGAAACTCCGCGGTGCCCCACAACATATCGCCGGTTTCGTAACTCAAGTTCCCCCGACTGAGAAGGGCGAACAACTTTCTGATCCATTCCAGCGGAGCGGGATAAATCTTGAGTTTCTCCCAGTGAAAAGAGCAATAAAAATAGCCCTGGAGCTTGAGGGCGCGCCGGATGCGCCGCAGCATGGCCACCCGGCGGCCCCGGGTGGGAACGCTGGAATACATGGAATTGGTCAGCCAGATTAGGTCATAGGAACCGGGGGGTACATCCAGTTGGGAAACCTCCTGAACCAGCCCTCCCAGATGGATTTCCTGCCTGGCGGCGTTCTCCTGAGCCTGCCGGACCATTTCCGGAACAAAGTCCAGCCCATCCACCACGAACCCCGCCCGGTGCAGGGGTATGGCTTCCCTCCCTCCTCCCACCCCCAGCACCAGGGCCCGGCCGGTTTTAACCGGAATTCTCTCCAGGGCCGCCAGTTCCAGGGTGTTCAGACCTCGCTGAAGCAGTTCCTCGCTACTCCAATAACTTATCTCCTTCTGGCTGGCATAGTCCTGACGGCTGAACTCCACCAGGTCATCAGGCCGCATGACCATAATGGCCAGGGACTGGATGAACCTGCCCAGCCGGATAAAAAAACGTCCCAGGTGGACCCGCGACCTCATGCTCCTTCCCCCCTATGACGATATAACGCTGCCGCCGTTTCCGGCGGCAATCATTTAACCAACCCGATTTTTCTCTTGTCAACTCAAAATCTCAAAAATTACCGACTTCGGCCGGGGCTCTCCCAGGCATTGGGGCCGGTAACATTAACGGAAGGCACTTGACGAATGTTTCGATTTTATTTAAATTTTATCGTTATCAAAATCTTTTGGCTACTTCATAGGCGTTAACTAGCATTTAACTCTGCATTAAATGCTATTGATTAGAGGGTTGCCGCGCCTTGAGGGAATGCCGTCGCTGGCTCCCGAAATCAAATCTCAAATCATTCCCTGATATTGCAGCAGAAATTGTTCCAGTAAATTTGAACTTATGGGTAGAGTAACCGGATGATGCTGCGCAAGTTCCTGGCGCTGCCCCCTGCCGACCGCCGCCTCCTGATCCGGGCCGGCTTATGGGTGCCGGCGATTCATCTGATGCTGTGGCTGCTCCCCTTTCGCCACATAACCCGCCTGTTGGAATATTATGGCCGGAATCACTTCCGGGTGCGGACAGATGACGATGCGCGGCGGGAACGCATCATCTGGGCGGTGCAAGCCGCGGCGCGCCATGTGTCCGGGGCCGCCTGCCTCACCCAGGCCCTGGCCGCCCGGGCGCTCCTTAACCGGGAAGGCTTCCCGGCGGAGCTGCGCATCGGGGTGAACAAGAACGCCCAGGGACAATTCCAGGCCCACGCCTGGCTGGAACAAGACGGCGTCATAGTGATTGGCGAGCACCAGGGCGATAACTATATTCCCTTTGACTCTCTCCCCGGATGCAGTGCCTTGGTAAACCCGGAGAAACCTTAATGCGAGGCTACGGCTGCCCTGGCCCCGGTCCTTTGGATATCGGTGGGCAATAAGAAAATAGGCTTTATGAAAGCATCGGATATCCCATTCGCATACCAGGGGCGCTTAATTAACGCGTCCCCCCATTTCTTATCCTGGCTCCTGCAACTGGATGGCGGCTACGGGGAAGTTCCTGCGGAACTCAATAGCCCTCACCAGTTGGCGGCGCTCCGGGATCACGACATAACTCCGTGGCTTTACCGCCGGGTTAAGCAGGAAGGCCGGCAAGAGGCTCTGGACCCGGAAGTGACCGCAGCGCTGAGGCAGGACTATATTGCTTCTTTAGCGTTGATAATGGCCCAGGAGGAGGAAACTTGCCAAATTCTAGTGGCCCTGACTTCTGCGGGACTCAAGCCCATCCTTCTGAAGGGCGCGGACCTCAGGCTCCGGGTTTACGAGGACCCGGCCACCCGCCCCATGTCGGACCTGGACCTCCTCCTCTCTCGGGATGAGGCCCTCCGGGCACAAGCCGTTTTCCTGAAATTAGGCTACCGCCTCTGCGGCCACGGGGAATCCAAGTCCGGCTTACGGCAGCAATATGGGTATGAATTAGAGTTCTTGCCCCCAGATGCCAAGGTGTTGCCAGTTGACCTCCATTGGGAGATCCGGGGCGCGGCCTGTGTGCATAGTCTGGCCTATGAACCGCTGCGGGCGCAAGCGGTGCCCTGGCGGTATCGGGAAACGCCGGTGCATCTTTTAGCCCCGGAGCATGCCCTCCTGCATCTTTGCCTCCACGCCTTCAGTGAAGCTGAAATTTCCCTAAGGGCGGCCCTGGACCTGGCCCTGGTCCTCACCCGCCTTCCCCTTGACTGGGACCGCTTTCGGGACGAGGTTTACCGGTTTCGCTGCCCGCTGCCGGTGGCGGCCATCCTGGGAAAGATGGCCACCTTGGGGCCCGGCCTGGTCCCGGCCGACCTGCTGGAAGAACTGGCCCATTACCGGCCTTCGGTTCAGGAAAAGCTGGTTTTAGGGCTGCGGCGCCAATTGCGGCGGCTGGGAGTCAGGTTTCCGGTTTTATTCCGCCACCGCCATTTGTGGGAAGGGGCCACCTTTATCCTGGCCCGGCTCCGGAAAAAATATTAGGCGCCCCCCTCCCCGAATATGTGCAGTTGCAGGCGATGAACTTCTGTGCCGCTGGAAGACGCCTGATGGAACTCGGTTTGGATGCCGCTACGGCGAATGGCTTCCAAGACGCGGGGCACCCCCAGGCCGGAAACCTCACCGGTGTATTCCGGCATGGCGAAGCTCACCCGGATGTGGCTCTGGGCGGATTTTAACGGGTTAAACCGACCGTATCTAACCACATCCCTTGTTACTGATTACTTTTCGGCGTCCGCCCTTGAGCGTTGAGCGCCTATCTGCCCGTTCCCAAGAAAACCGTACGGATGGTCTTCAACATAATCACCAGGTCTAGAAAGAACCCCATGTGCTTAATATAGTAAAGGTCGTATCGAAGTTTCTCTTTGGACTCTTCCAGGGTGGAGGCATAAGGATACACTACCTGGGCCCAACCGGTTAGTCCGGGTTTTACCAGCAACCGCAACCGGTAATATGGAATTTTCTCCTGGTAAAGGATTATCTCCTCTTGGCGGGCTACGGGGCAATCCTGACACTGGGACCGCAAGACCGGCACCAATTCCCGGAATTCCTCCACAAATTCTTCCCTTTCGGGCCGCGGCCCGATGAGGCTCATCTCGCCTTTAATGATGTTGAGTAGTTGGGGAAGCTCATCCAGGTGCATCTTCCGGAGAATCCGGCCCACCCGGGTCACCCGACGATCATTGGAGAGGGCCAACCTTGGGCCGTCCGGCTCCGCCTCCGGGATCATGGTCCGGAACTTCTTGATATAAAAGGGTTTGCCATCCTCCCCCAGGCGTTTCTGCCGGTAGAACACCGGCCCCCGGCTTTCCAATTTAACCGCGACCGCCGCCAGAAGGAATAAGGGAAAAGAACTTAGCAGCATCAACAGGGCCATTCCCAAATCCAGAAGGCGTTTGATGCGGCGATAGTAAATCCTGCTGTTACTCAGGCTGTTAAATAGCAGCCAATCGTCCGAGATATGATCGATGGGGGTTTTCCCAGCCAGAAATTCATAGGCGGTGGGCATATCGATCACCCGGCATCGACTCAGGGTCAGCCGGATCAGGCCATCCAATAAAGCCGGGGATTTGTCGCGGGTAACGGCGATGATCACCAGCCCGATCTTTTCCTTGACTACCAGCTCTTGCAGATCCTCCGAGTTGCCCAGGACCCCCAGGTCATTGATCTTCTGCCCCGCTATTCCCGGATCATCATCCACAAAGCCTACCACCTGGAAACCGCTGTGGGGCCGCCGCTGGATGGCCTCCACCATGCACTGTCCCGCTTTCCCGGCTCCCACGATCACCACCCGGGATTTTAGGCGGGTAGTCAAGGCGGCGGCTGAAAAGGCGTAACGCCAAAGAACCAGCAGCGCCCCAAAGGCGGCTCCTTGCCAGACCAGGAAGATCCGGCCCAGGAAAGTCCCCATGGGGAAATAGAAAATTATGATTACCACCAAAGTTCCCAGCAAGGAGGAACAGATGACTAAAATAATATTTTCCCGGAGACGAAAATCCCGATAATGATCGTAGAGGTCGGCAATATACAAAACCAAAAGGTATGTCGCTCCCACCAGGATAAACTGCAATTCGTGATTAACTAAAAACAGCCATGGATTCCGGATCTTGGGGCTGAGAATAAGTCCCAGCATTCCGGAGATGACCAGGGCGCAAATGTCACCCATGGCCAACAACAATTTCCATTTTGAGATATAAACTTTGAATAGCTTAAACATAAATCATTATGTCTTTACAAGGTGATTGGTAAAATACTTATGACTGTTTTATTTCTTCAAATCTCTGATAATCTCCAAATACTTGCCTACGATTTTTTGCTTTTCATAATTTTGGAGAAAATATTCCCTGCCTTGCCGGCCATCAGCTGCCCTTCGCTGGGGGCGGTCATGGTAGTAAAGAATCGCCTCTGCCAGGGCCTCTCCTTGTCCCGGCGGGATCACCAGGCCGCAGCCCGCTTTCCTGATCATGCCCGCGGTGTCGCAGTCCGCGTCCACTGCGGCGACGATGGGGCGGGCGGCCGCCATGTATCCCAGGACCTTGCTGGGCGCCGAGGTCCGGCCCCGACCCGGGGCCAGGGTGACCAAGGAGACGTCGGCAGCGGCCTGCAATTCCCCCAGACGCTCCCGAGGCTGAAAGGGTAACAGTCGGATATTGGTCAATCCCCTCTCCCTGGCGCCCAAGGCCACCTGGTCCTTGGCGTACCCTTCCCCCACCAGGAGGAAGATGATGTCCCGGCGGGATTGCAAATGACGAGCCGCGTCCAGAATCACCTCGGCTCCTGATACCAGCCCGATGGTGCCGGCGAACAAGACGACGAATTCCTCCGGGGAAATGCCCATCTCCCGGCGCCACGGATTGTCCCGGGGAAGGGGAACAATATCTTTCTGGTCCAGCCACACAGGCACCACTGCAATCTTCTCGGGCCTTACGCCTTTCTCCTGCACCAGGGTCCGGCGAAAGCCCTCGGATAAAACCACCACCCGGTGGGACCACCGGTAAGTCAATTTCTCCATTTTCTTTAAGATTTTTATGATCAGCGGGTTTTTTATCTTCCCCAGTTCCACCGCAATATCCGGATAAAGGTCGTAAATTACGGTGATTAGTTTGGCGCCGTATTTCCGGGCTATCACCGCGGAAGTCAGGGGCCCGAGCAACGGATATCCGTCAAAAGAAATGACCACGTCCGGGCGGAAGGCATGCCGGGCGCTAATCAGGTAAGAGCCGCACTTGGTTGCCATTACCAGGGCCCGGACCGGGGTGGCGGGACTGGGATGAATCACGTGCCAGCCCCGCACCAGGCGATAACTCTCCATTTCCTCGACCTGGACCCCGCGCCGCCGGTATCCGGGAAAAAGGCGGCCCCCGGGGTGGTGCGGAAAGCCCGTCACCACCGTCACCTGCCCGTTACGGCGGCCCAGTTCCTGGGCCAGTTCCAGGGCCAAAACCGCGGTGGCGGGCATCTCCGGCGGAAACACCTTGGTGGTAATCAGAACCTTCATGCCGCGTTATCCCAAAGCCTGGCCCCGGCCATTACCGGCTGCATCATCCCCTCCGAATTCTTTCTTCGACCAACCCGGAAAACCGGCGCCATGGCTCACTTTCCCATCACTTCGGCGCACAATGCCGCGGTTTGCCGGGCGACTTTCTCCCAGGTGAACCGGGAGGCTATCAGCCGCCGGCCGTTGGCCCCCATCTCCCGGCGCATCCGGTCATCACCCAACAGCTGTTCCATGCCGCGGCTCAGCGGCTCCACCTCCGGCTCAACCACCAGTCCGGCCCCAGCCTGGGCCACGTGGGGAATGTGGCAGGTGGTGGTGACCAGGACCGGGGTGCCGCACCCCAAAGCCTCATGGACCGCCACCGGGAATCCCTCGCTATACGAAGGCAGCGCCAGGAACTCCGATTCCTTGAGCAGCCCCGCCTTGGCGGCCCCGTAAACCGGGCCGGGGAAGAAAACCCGGGATTCCAGCCCCAGGTTGAGCGCCATTTTCTCCAGGACCTTTCGATAACCGCCTTCGTCCGGCCCGGCAATCACCAGCAGGTGGTCCGGATATTTCCCGGCAACCGGGGCAAAGGCCCGGAGGAGCAGGTCCAGCCCCTTGATAGGGTGCAAGCGTCCCAAAAACAGCAGCCAGCCCCGGTCTTTAAGTCGGCTCCACCCGGCCTCCAACTCGGCCCGGCTCATGGCCGGCTCCAGATCCCCCAGGTTGATGCCGTTAGGGATAACTTCAATCCGGTTGGTCAGGCCCGCGGCCCGGATATGGTCCCTTTCGACGTCGGTCAGGGCCACAATGGCCCCGGCCCCCTGAAAATAGGCGCGCTCTCCCAGGCGCCACCAGACGGCCTTTTTCCAACGGCTGACGCGCAGGGCCCGGGGGTTAAGGGAGCCTTCGGGATAGGCCAGGTAAGGCAGCCCGGCCCGGCGGCACTCCCGGCCCGCGGCCAGTCCCACATAAGTCCAGCAGCTTCTGATCAAGGCAATGTCATAATCCGGGGCATAAAGGCGTACCCGCGTCCGCAACTCCGGCGAGTAAAACGGCGGCTTGGGCCCCCACATCTTGCAGAGGCGCACCGGCATTCCTTCCCAGGTGAAGTCCTGGGACGCGGGCAACCGGCGGCTGCTCTCCCGCCGGGCATTGGTGGTCAGGTAAAACACCCGATGGCCCTGCTGCAACAGCGCCTTGGCCAATTCGAGACTGGTGAGGACGGTTCCCCCAAAGTTCCAGAGAGCCGTGATAGCCGGGGATATGTTCAGTATTTTCATGCTATTAAGCATTATGCCCTGCTGTTAGCGCCAGAGAAGCTCTCTTATCCAGCCGTATTCCTTTTCCCAGTTGCCGTCGTCAAAGGTCTTCAGATAGCTTTCCCGACAAGGTCCGGTCATCTCGGCAAAATAAGTCAATACATAACTGACGGCTGATTTAATCTCGGCGACCAATGGGTTGGCGGAGACGATGACGCCGGTTTTATGGTCTTGGAGCCATTCCGTCAGACCTTCGATATCGGTCCCGATAACCGGCGTCCCCTTCATCAAGGCCAGCGGGATCACCCCGCTTTGCATGGTTTCTTTATATAACGCCATAACTGCCAGACTGTTGGCCACGCCTTCTCTAAGTTCGGCATCGGAGATCCGGGGACGGTTAATCACCCTCAGACTTTCCCGCGCCCGGGGCGAGAGACGGTGTAAATACCCTTGGATGTCGGATGGGGTGATGATCTGGAATTCCCAACCGTCCCCTTCTTGGGCGGCGATCTCCACCAGCTCAAAAAACAAATCAATTCCTTTGGCCCGGTCCCCTCGACCCAGAAAGGATATATATCGCCGCCCTGCCGTCGCCCCCGGGCCGTCATCCATGAAGTGCAGGGGAATTCGTTTTCTCAGGCCGGGAAAGCCGGGATAGCGCTTTTCAAACAGGCGCAAGCCCCTGCCGGAGTGCAAGATCACCGCATCGATGTAACGAAAGGAAAGGGTTTGGAAAAACTCCACCAGGGAAAAAGCCAGCGTTTTAACGCCATAGATCCGTTTATCTTCCTTGTAGGGCTCATGGAGCCAAACCATCACCGGGACGCCGGGGTAGTTTGATTTAACCCAACGCGCCAACCAGAAATTTAGAGGATGCCACATTACCAGCAACAACCCCGACGGCGGGCTGGCCTGAAAGCAACCGTGCAAAAACGAACCTTTGCCGCAAATTAACCGACCTGCGCCGGTAAACATAGATAATGGACCGTTGGAATCCGGAACATAATAAGCGCGGTCATCGTATGCCCGGTTCATCCACCGGTATGATTCGGAGATCAGGAGCCGCACGTCAAAACGCCGTTCCAACATGCTACGGGCGAAAGATTCCATGTGCTGCCAGTTACCCGGCGCATAGCGCAAACTGGAAATAAAAAAAGCGCGGCCCATATCCTTTACCATGGACTCGTCCAGGTTCGACCCTTAGTCTTTAATTGATTTTGAATTGCTGCCACGATTTTTTTAGTGCTGATCCCGGTCATGCAATCCTTGTCAAAATCGCAATTACTGTAACAACATAAGCAAGCCAGGGAGTCAGCCCGCAGCTTCTCCACCAGCCCGCCATAGGAAAAGATTTCATAATAGCTGGTGGGGCCGAACAGGGCCACACTGGGAACTTCCAAGGCGCAGGCCAGGTGCAAGGCCAGGGTGTCGCCGCACAGCAAGCCGTGACAACGGGAGATCAGCGCGGCAAACTTCAGCAGGCTGTGCTCACAGCCGGTGTCATGAACCCTGGGGGAATTAACCAGGGCCTGTATTTGCTGATTCTTTTCCACCTCCTCCGGACCGCCCAGCAGCAGGATGTGGCATTGGGGAAGGGCCCCCAGCAGCGCCTCGATAATCAGGCTTAACTGCCTCACCCCCGGCATCTTGCGGGGCCAGCGCCTCCCGGACCCGGTGTTCACCCCGATGATTTGCGGCGCGGATTTTACCCAGCTCCCTACACGAGCCGCGGCCCAATCCCCCAAATCGACCGGCAGGGTGAACCTGGGCAGGCAAATGGGTTCGGAAAAGCCGCAAATTTCATAGAGGATTTGCTGAAACGATTTGCGGTTGGCCTGCTTCACGGCATCGAAGACCGCTATTTCCAGCCATTCTGCCGCGGCCTCATTGGTGGGCGCAATGGCGCCGCCGGCCCCAAGCAAAAACCCTGTTTTAGCCGTCCCCGCTCGGGCCAGGGCGGCCAGGGCGGCGCTGGGGGCATCGTTGCTGCAATTGAACACCTGGTCCCATTCCCGCACCTGAAGGAGGGTCAGCGCCTCCACACCATAGGTCCATACTTCATCCACGTCCGGGTTGGCCCGGACCAGGTCCGCCGCCTCCTCCCGGGTCAGCCACACCAGATAGGAATCGGGGTGCTTCTCTTTGATCTTGGGCGTGACGCAAGAGGTCCGGAGCACGTCGCCGATGGCGTCCAGCTTGATAATCAGCACCCGCTCCCCGACAGGGCGATAGTAACGGCAATCAAGACATTCCACCCCTTCGGACTTATTGAACCGGCATGGCCTGAAACCTACGAAAAACCTGCAATCGATGTTAATAAATCTTCCCATGTCCTTCCCAAGTCGCCTAATCGCCGGCGCTCTTTCGGTTAACCATCCAGGCGGCCACCAATTTTGCCGCCTGAGCCGTGGTTTCCTCGGGAAGCCCACCCGTTTCCACCACCCGGCCCTGGGGCAGCCTGTGGATCAGCTCCCGGCAAACCCGGCCCTGCCGCTCCAGCTCTTCCCGGGACAATTCCTCTTTGCGGCCCAGGATGGTCTCCGGGTCGTTTTTTAGATAAATCACCAAGTCCGGCTGTGGGATCAGCTTCAGCCCGGCCAGCATCAGTCCCGGGGGCAGCGACATGCCCGGTTGGATCAGATAGTCGTAGTAATAGCGGTCAAAAATGACCAGCTCGCCTTTGCCCCGGGCCCGGAAGATGACCGGATGGCCCAACAGGTAGTCCAGGCCGTAGTAAAAGAGATAAACCGCGGACCTCAAGATCCCGAAGCGGCGCTCCGGGGTGGCGGAGTCCGGCGATACTGAGGCTGCCTCCGTGAACGGGACGGCTCCGGCCAGGCCCAGCCGCCCGGTCAGGTCCCGCAACCGGGGCAGGATCTCAAAATGGCCGTGATAATACCTGACCCCGGCAAAGAGCTGCCCCAAAGAGCGCCGCAAGCCCTGGGCCACGGTGGATTTTCCCGACCCATCCGGGCCGATTAAGACTACGAACATGCCGCTGGGCCGGAAAAATTTCGCCACATGCCCCCAGAGAAAAGCCATCCACCGCTTCAATTGGGCCCGCGGCTCCCGGCCCAAGGCCCTTAGCGCCAGGGCGCGCCGGAGTTCCCCGGACAGGGCCTCGATGCCGTCCCAATCCGCCCGGCACGCCAGGTGGAACAGCCTCTCCGTTAGACCGGCGCCGAAAGGCCCTTCCAGGGCCTGGAAAAACGAGACGCGGTCGCCCCGGCCCATATCCGGAATCAGGAGCTTGTATTTTTCCTGGACCTCCCCGTGGTAAACCAGATTCTTAATGAGGGAGACCGCGGCTTCGGCGCCGGGGCTGAGGATATCAAAACCGTTGCGGTGTTGATGCCGGCGCCGGAGCACCTCCGGGGAAATCAGGACCATCCCCTTCCAGGTGAAAGGAGACCAGGCGTCAATTTGGATTATTGGCAAATCCGGGCTGTGGACGTAACAGCAATAGAAAGATTGGAAGGAATATCTCCGGACTTTTTTCACCAGGGTCCATCCGGCTTCCCCCACGGCGGCCCGGATTGCGTCGTCGAACAGCCCCAAATCCGACACCAGCAAATCCACATCGTGATCCACCGCGGCCGGCAGCCCCTCGTAGTTCCGCAGGACGGCGTAAGCCACCCCCGCCTCCGGCAGCTTCTTAAACAGGAGTTGAAGGAATGGCTTTATTGAGGCTACACCACAATACATTGGCATCGCAGACACAAAATATCCTTATAGTTAAACCCTAATAGATAGGTAAATTTATGTTATAGTTTCCGTGCTTTTACCGTGGCGTATATGCCGTGAAAAGGATTTATGCGACAAAACAATCTGTCTAAAAATGGAGCACCGTAACTACCACAATCTACGGACTCTACTTTTAATTTATATGATTCTGTCATTTCACGGAGTGCTCTTAAAGTAAATAACCGAAGATGCGCGTGAGCCGGATGATTTCTTTTTTTGCCTCGCTGTGATGATAATGGATTCCCCAAACCACAAATCCTATCACTAACCCAGCAATGTGGGGGTTGCATAGTAAATATAAGCATAATAATGTTAATCCATGAACCTAAGTTTGGCGTAGAGATAATTGCATATCCCCCTTTTTTAAGCACCCTATTACTTTCTTCAAAGAAATGGTCCGTATTGGGTATATGTTCAAGAACTTGATTGCTTAACAATACATCAAACTCTTCATCTCCATACGGCCATTTTTCTTTGAGGTCGCATTCTCGAATGATCAAACCGTTATTCCTCGCCGATTCCCCGCATCCATACATTTCTAAACCATAGAGATTGGAGGTACCAACAATTCTTCCTGCCAAAATACTTTCCAAACCTGCTCCTGGCCCGACCTCCAAAATTTTTGCATTGGGATTAACTTCAAGTAATCGTAGCAATGACTTCTTATTATTCCTGTCGGCTTGAATATTTAACCTGGATAACATCCCCATTTTCGTTCTCCCTTTAACAAAGGCATTGCAACAACAAGTTAACCGCCTGCTTCGTCCCGAATCCCAGTTCCCGGTTGCGGCCCAGGATACGGCGGCGTTCCGGGGCCATAATTTTCCCGGCTCCCTCGATCTCCTGGGCCAGCGGCCCCAACCCGTCCGCCCCGGAGAACAGAAAGGGGCTAGGCCCGTACAGGGAGGGAATGTCCCCCAGGGGCCGGGTGGCCACCGCGCACAGCGCCGCCATCCCCTCCAGCAGCAACAGCGGCGTGTCAATGGTGCTGCTCAGTCGGCGGTAGGGGAGCACCAGAACGTCCGTATCCCTCAGGATGCGCCCCACCCCGGCCTCCACCTCCGGCGTGTAGCCGTCATAGTCCTCATGGTGATAGGAAATGGTTCCCTGCCGGCACAGCGATTCGTGAATCTGCTCCGACACCGCGGCATCCCGCCGGTGGAAACCATGGATTGCCACTTCCACCCCCGGACTGTCCTTAAGCTCAGTAAACAGTTGAATTACGTCTTCAATACCCTTGCCGGGGTCGGTGCGGCCGATGTAGGTCACCCGGAGTTTCCCCCCCACCGGCTTATCTTCGGGAGTTAGGAAATAACTTTCCGGCACCGGGGGCAGGAACAACCGGGCCGAGGGGGACCAGCTGCGCGCGTAGTGGTAGATGCGGGGGGAGACGCAGAACAGGCGGCCGTTGTAAGGATAGAGGCGGGCGTCCAGAAACGCGGCCTTGCGCCGCAGAAGGGAATCCGGCCACCCGAAGTAAAACTGGTGGCAGGTGAGGCGGTTCCGGTAACGGCGCCGAAAAAACATATAAGTGAGTCGGTCCCGGGGATAGAGATACATGGTCAGGACGTGTTCGTAGCCCTCCGCCAGGTGTCGCAGAGCACCCGGCAGTTCCGCAAAGTAACACAGGTCGATCCCCGCCGGGGTGGCTTGCCGTTTTGTGACCGGCGCGCCATAAACCACAAAGTCCGCCTCTTGCCCCAGGTCCCGCAGGCCGGTAGCCAGACGCCGGGCGAAGGACTCGGTCCCGCCGATGCGGAAATACTCAAAAGCCCCAAAGGCTCCGAAAAAAGCGATTTTCATTTTGCAGTAACCAGGGTATGCGGCTTTAACCCACCGCCATTATCGATTTAAAACACCGGCAAACTTTTCACCGCCAATTGATATGGGATGTTTTTATTGCTGATATAATGCTGATAAATAATTCCTACAATATTGGGCTGATTCAATGCTTCTTGGAATAATTCCATAGCTCTATCAAGCTTTGTTTGCCTAGCATTAATGTTCCACGACCGGCGCAAATTTACCCACGCTGCCTTATTCTCGAAGAAATTAATGCTATCAAGTTCTGCCTTTACCCATTTTATAAACTTTTCCCAGCTCTCTTTCTCAAGTTCCGATAGGTCATTAGCTCCAAGCTTCGTTCGAAAATAAGAAATACGGGTGACGATAGTATTTAAAGAAAAAGATAATAATTTTTTATACGATATATTATCATCATGTTTTCTCAATTTAAGGATGGTGTGTTGGCAGGAGCCGAAACGTCCCTTACCCACAAGCCGCAGCCACAAATCAACGTCTTCCCCCCCCTGTCGAAACCTCTCCCGGTAACCCCCTGCCCTTACTACCAGGTCTTTGCGAAAAGCCGCGGTGGGGTGGCTGATGAACAACCGGCTGGTCTCCAAGTGGCGCACCAGGGTTTGATGGTCATCGGGAATTTTGTAAGTTTTCAAAAAGTTCCCCCCGGCATCAATGGCGTCATACCACCCGCCCAGTAGGATGAGGGACGGGTCCCGGCGGATCCTGGCCGTCTGGAGGGCCAACCGCTGGGGCAGGGCGACGTCGTCCGCGTCCATTCTAAAGACCCAGGCCCCATGCGCCGCGGCCAACCCCCTGTTGAGGGCCGCCACGATTCCCCCGTGGGGCTGCCCCATAAATTTGATCCGGGGATCGATATTGCCATAGTGCTGGATGATATCCACCGAACCATCGGTGGAGCCGTCATCAATGATGATGAACTCAAAATTCCCGAAGGTCTGCCCCAAGATGCTTTCCACCGCCTCCCGGAGATACGCCTCGCCGTTAAAAACCGGCATGATCACGCTTACTTTCATCGGTTAAACCCAAAAAGTCCTGGGCAACTTAAGGACCCCTTTATCTGAGTAACAGGAGGCTATGGCGCCGGAAAAAAGCCAGAACCACAATCCGGCATAGGTAATAAAATAAGGCTCGGTGAGCCCGTTGAGCAGGTATAACACAACCGCCCATTTCATGATAATTACTGCATTAAAATCATGATTTGCCGATAAGGCCAGACTGGTCAGCCTCAAACGATAAATCAGATAAATAAAGCAGAGCAGTCCCAGCCAGCCGAACATTACGGTCCAGTGGAGATAATGATTGTGGGCGTGGTATAAATCCTCTTTAACGGCGTGGCTAAAGGAATCAAAACCGACGCCCAGGGGGTTGTCCAAAATTACTTCCAGGGCCTTGGGCCAGATATAACCCCGAGCCAGTTCCCTTTCGGTTTCGATGAATTGGGGAGAAAAACGCTGTCCGGCGATCTGGGAAGCATCTTCCTGGAACCCCGAGTATAACAATATTATTAAGGGAGCCATTAAGAGGAAAGCAATAATAATTAACTTCCTCCCAATGATTTGTCTATTGATGATAGTGGCCGCAACTAATACCAATGGAACGGTAAAGAATGATGTTCTATTTTGGGCGAAAAGTACGGCGGCAATTAATATCATAATACCCACGGTAAGCAAAAAGGGCTTGAGGAGCGATACCCTGACCGATTCGATCATTGACAAGTAAATAAGGACGATTGCCATACTTAGAAATAGAGATAACCGGGAGGGTTGAACGAATAAACCTAGATACTGGGAAAAATGTTTTTGAGGAATAAACCTGACATAGAGTCCCATGATCTCCGGGCTAAGGGGGGCGGCGACGACCACCAGGGCGTTGAACAGCGCCGCGCCGCAGAATAACTTAATAAGGAGACGCAGTTGCGACGGCCGCCATGATAGTTGGCTCATTATCAGAAATAAGGCCAGGGATTCAAAGAACACGCGTTGAAACCCGAAAGCGCCGGATCCCTCCTGTAAGTTTAGAAAATAAGGCATGCCCAAGGCCAGCAGGGCCAGAATGGTCATCAGGAAGACAAACTTGCCTCGCCAATCGAATCTTAAAGTGATTTCCTTGGAAACCACGGCCAACAGGAAGAATAACCCCATGATGATAACTATTATTTCATGAAGCCAGGGCAGGCCCAAAGGAGCGCTCGCCTTCCCCCATTGGAGCGCCTCCGGATAAACGATCATGGGCAACATCGAGCCCGTGAAACTTAGGCGAGCCTCGGGGAGGGCAAAGGAAACCACCAGGAGATAAATCATGAACCGCAGGCCGGTGATGGCCACCCTTCGGGTGGCCATCCTCTCGTTTGTAACCACGCGCCTGGTCAAAGTGGACGTTTGCATCGGACTTATTCCCCTGACTTAACTCCTCAAAGCAGGTTGGTTTTTTATCCCCTCAACTTAGGTTCGCTCGAGATGCAGCCAGCCTCTCACCACGGTTCTCTCCGCCGGATATAAACCGAAAAAAAACGTGAGAAGCGCGTGCATTAATAGAAACGACCCGGCAACTCCCATCAACATAAGAAGATTTTTAGGGGGAAAGACGCAGCAGGCTCCCAGCAGCAATGATCCGCTGCCCAAGGTAATGGCTGCCGACGGCGCCAGGCATTGTCTAAAAAATACTCTGAACGGGAGCTGCAGTTCTTGTTGCGCTCGATGCTGCAGATAAACGCAGTTGATCAAATGGGAGAAGAACATGGCCATGGCCACCCCCGGCAACCCCAAAGACTTTCCCAGCGCCACGGCAAGTCCAAGACTGGCGAGGCCTTCCACTAATCTCAAGAAAGTGTAGGTGCGGATACGCCCGGTGACCATAATAAACATGAAGTTTACATTACTCGTGGACACGAGAAAGGCAAAGGCGGCCAGCCAAAAGGTGACCGACATGCCCGCATAGTTGCCCGGCCCCGTCCAGATCTCCACCATATCCCGGTTCAACAAAATCAAACCCACGAACAGAGGAAAAGCCAATACGAACGTATAACGCTGCAGGCGCAAGTAGGCGCTGCGCAGCCGGTCGTATTGCTTTCGGGCATAGAATTCATTGAAAGCAGGGGCAGCATTGTCAGACAATTTCCAGACCAGATAGTATCCGATAATACTCGGCATCTGAGTGATATAGAATACACTAACCGCCACCGTCCCCATCAGAGCACCGATTACCAATTTATCTGTAAATAAGATTAGTCGCCCTGCCAGGGTGACCAGCAGGGCTTGCAAGCTGAAAATGAGCATTTCTTTGAATAACTGGCGGTCCTTGATCCCCCAGAGCGGAGTTCCAGCGGGGCATAGCCGCCGGAACCGGAACCGGCAGACCATCAGATCTATCGCCTCACCAAGGATGTTGGCGGCTGCCAATCCCACCAAATTAAATCCCAGATATAACAAAATCAGCGACGCCGTCAGCCGGACCGCGATGCCCACAGCAGTTATTAAATGCCGAAAGGCCAGGTCCTGGAGACCGATTAAGGCGCTGCCGTAAACCGATAAAGGAAAGCGGATCAGCCCCCAGCCCGCCAGCAGCAATACCGCTAACCTGGCCTCCTCCCCCACACTAGGGGATAAGGAGAAAAAGGAGGCAATCCCCGATGATAGAGCGCCGGCCGTTATGGCAAACGCCACGCCGGCGCCCGCCAGAAAAGTGCGTCCAGTGCCCAGGACGGCTGCGAACTGCCCGCCTTGGTCATCCGCCCCAAAGGCCCGGGGCAGATACCGGTTCAGGGTGAAAGTGAATCCCAGGTCCAGCAGGGCCAGGTAGCCGATGACCTGCAGGATGGCAGCATAAGCCCCCATGGTCTCCCGCCCGGCCACCGCCAGGATAACCGGCACCAGTATTAACTGGAGGCCGGTCTGCAAGACGAACTGCACTATGTTGACCATCGTGCCTTTGGCGGCGATCTGGGTTCGGCTCATGACAAATCGTTTATCATCGGAGGGTCAAACCAATCGTACAAGAGCTCTTGCCATACGATATGCGTCGTCCATGAAACTCAACAGCAACCATCAATACCACACCGAAAACATGACCTATCTGGCCTCTGCGGTTATGGTAATTAGAACTTCGGTGGCTATTTGCTATTTTGGATAAGAAAATCCTTATTGATCTCAAAATTTTACATAAATATCTCCGAAAATCATGTTATTGTCCTTGAATTCCAGCAACTTCTCCATCATCTCCGGGCCTGACACCCATTTATCCAGGGCCAAAGACATCGATTCACCCAAGGATAAATTCAATTTAATCTCGCCAAGTTTTGCCAGATGGCTTATACAGAAAAAGGTAGACTCCAGGAATTCCGGAGTGAACTCCAGCGAGATCACCTGGACAGGTCTTGTTAAACCACGTATTACTTCCGGTTCGTATCCCTCCACGTCAATCTTTATAAACGCGGGGGCGCCATACTGTTCGATCAAATTATCTAAGGTGGTGACCTGAACTTCTTCTTTTTTATACCAATCGTATTTGGTAAATCTGCCGCTTTTTTTGACCGCGGCAATCCAGTCCTCGGATAGGGATGAAATTGTATCAGCATTGCAAATCTTGATTTCAGCCTTACCGGGCAAGGCTCCTACGGCCTTGTGGATTAGTGTCAACTTATCGTTCCTTCCGAAAAATTTTGTTAACCACTTGATGCACTGCGTTTGCGGTTCCAAAGCGATTACCCTGGCTCCCAATCTTAGAAAAATCTTTGTTCTCTGTCCGATGTTGGCTCCGATGTCGAAACAAATATCGCCGGCTTTGATGAATTGAGTGTAGAACTCGAGGGTCTTTTGGTCCCTTTCGGTCCATTGGCTCATGTGTTTTTGAGCCCGCCTTCTGGAAAAGAAGCTACTAATCCTGTAGGAAAAAATCTTGAGCAATAGCATCTAGCATTAAGTTCCTGTTCCAGGCGCATAGTGGCCCTGGTTTATGCTGTCCCGAACCCTGATCTAAGGCGCCGAAGCCTCCTGGCAAAATCACAACTTTCAAGTTTCAAACCTCCTGGTCCAAGATTTCCATCCAGCGGAGCAGTGATGTCAGGCGATGGGTCCAGGTGTGCTCCCGGAGGCAGCGCTCCCGGCCCGCTCGGCCCACGGCCTCGGCCTCCTCGGGCCGTTCCAGGTAATAGCGCATCAACTCCACGCAATCGATCTCATTGTGATAACAGTGAATTTCCTTGCCTATTTGGAAGAGCCACGCCAGTTCCGGGTTGTAGGTGGTAATGTACAGGCTGCCCGCGGCCGGGACTTCCGGGTCCCGGCCTTTGACGCAAAAGATCCGGTCCGAAAAACCCACCCCGGCAAAGCCGAGGTTAATCAGGCTTCGGGCATAAATCTCGGCGTTGTCCCGCACCGGTCCGTGCTCCCAGCCGTGGCCGAAACACGTAACCGGTATCCCTGCGGCCCTGAGTTTTCGAATGAAATTGCCCCGCATGCCGTAGGCGCCGCCCACAAAACTCACCAACAGGTCCTTAGGCGCGTCCCTGGGCCGGAAAACTTCCGGGTCCACCGCCGGGGGAAAATACAGCGCCGGCGCCCCCTCGCTCATATACCAGCGGACGCATTCCAGGGAGTTGGTGAGATGTACGTCGCAACTGCCGATCAGCGGCTTCTGGCCGTTGGGGACGGCCGCGCCGGGGGTTCCCGCGTAAGCATGGCGGTCGTCCAGCCACAGCAATGCCACCGGGACGCCCAGGGCTCGGATGGCCCGGAGGGTCTCCGGTGCGAATTCCCGCTGGGAGCCGTAAGCAAACACCAGATCCAGGGGGCGCGCTCGGTGGGCCCGAACCACCGCCTGGAGCAGGTCTTCCTGGAACTTCGCCCTCCAGGCGTTATGGGCCGGCAAGGAGGGCAGGGAGGTAAAGCGGTCCTCCTCCCCGAAGGACTGAACCCAATCCGGGTCTTCTCGGTTGCCGCGGGCATAACGGAGCTGGTGACGGGTAATGTTATAAACCGTAACCCGAGCGGCCCGGGCAAACTCCGCCAGGAACCAGAAACCGATGATATTGGGTTTATCCACCACGAAGATGTTAACCTCGGCCAGGGACTTCTTGGGCCGGGGAGCCGCCGTCCGTTGCTGACGCCACAAGGCTGCGGCCCGTTCGCGGTGGCCGGGGGGCGAGAAGACCTTCTCGCCGGTGTGGAGGTAATGATCCCTGAGCCGGGAATACTCCAATTCTTTGCGCCGGGCCCGCCAAGCGCGAACAGGCTCATAGAGCCGCCCCTGGCGGCGCAGGAAGGCTTTGCAGTGTTGAATGAGGCTCATACCCTATTACCGCAGCTTATATGAGACCGTTGGCTGGGAGCAAGAAATTCTGCACGGTTTTCAGTCATATCCGCGAACATCCGGGGCAGTTAAAGCCCACCTTTGCTTAGATTAGGCTTAGGGGAAAGCAATAGCCGGCTGCCGGCCCCTTTCCGGCCGCCCCAATATGCCCGATAACCTATAAGCCGTCAGCTTGGACAAAGGTGACGGTTATATTTAGTTACTACTCCGAGCATAAAATATGTTGCGTTGATGTAGGGGCGGGTTTAAAACCCGCCCCTACGTACCCCATAACCAAATGCAACACAATTAATGCTCCGAGAAGTATGATAGAGCTAAGTCTTATCTTAATACTTGGAGTAATATTTATAGTAATCATAATAATAATAGCCACCATAAGTCTGGCCGTGAATATCTACGGAGTTTAACACGGCGCCCAATATTGGCGCCTGGCTGAGCAGTTGATGGGCTAGATGGCTGGCGCTCTTGTGGGTTGATTGATATTTGGTGACCAGCAATACCCCATCCACCAGGGCTGATATGAACCGGGCGTCGGCAAACTGCAGCACCGGCGGCGTGTCAATGATAAGGCGCTGGAATTGCCGTCGAAGTTGCTCTAGCAGTTCCTTGAACATCTCCGAGTTCAAGAGGATGGTAGGATTGGGAGGTCGGGTCCCCGCCGGTATGATTTTCAGATTGGGGATGAAGGTGGGATGGATTATTTCTTCCAGGGTGGCGTTGCCGGACAGGTAGTTGGTCAGGCCGGGCTCCAGGGCCACCTGGAAGGTTTTGTTTAATCTGGGCTTTCGCAAGTCGCAATCTATAATGACCACCCGGTGATTATGGAGAGCGAAAGATTGCCCCAGATTGGAGACCAGCATAGATTTCCCTTCACTGGGATTGGGACTGGTAACCATGATGACGTGCGGCGGCCGCCCCGAAGCGGAGAGCATGATGGAGGAAAAAATTTGGTTGATGGCTTCGCTGACTATAGAATGGGGGCTCTTGTAAACGCATAAATCCATATCTTCCGCTTCGGCAGCGTGGGGACCTTTTCGCTTAATCCAGGGAAGATAACGCCACAATCCCAATTCGCCGCGCTTTTTCTGGTGACTTAAACTTCTTGAAGAGTCTGTGCCGTCCATCAAGGGCAAAATCCCCAGAGAAGGGAGCCTGCAGGCTCGTTCCAGGTCTGAGACAGATTTGATTGAGTCGTCCAAATTTTCCACTAACAAGGCCAGCCCGATACCCAGAGTTAGGCCAAGAAAGCCGGCCAGTATCAATATCCGGCGTTTATTGGGCTTAAAAGGTTTGGAGGGAAGCCGAGCCGAATCGATGACCGCCACGTTGGAAGGCACCATGGTGCTGGCGATGTTGGCCTCTTTCACCCTGGACAGCAGGGCCTGATACAACTGCTCATTAGTCTGGGCATCCCTTTTCAGGATCTGGAAGTCGGTGAGATTGTCCTGGAGCTTGGCCATCTGGTCTTTCTGGCCCGAAAAGCTGTCGCTCAAGAGCTTTTCGGTGCGCTTAGCCGCTTCGTAATCCGCCTTGACGCTTTCCTGCAACCGTTGAATCTCGGACTGCAGGCGGGTCTGCAATTCCGCCAAGTTGGCCTGTTCGGCCTGGAGGTCCGGGTGGTCGCCCCGGTACACCTTACGCAGGGCCGACACTTTGGCCTGCTGGGCCACCACGTTCTGGCGCAGCTGGGCCACCAGGGGGTGATTGACGATGAGGGGGGCATTGGGGCCCTTATCCTTGATCTGCTGGTACTGGGCCTCCTTGGACATCTTCTCGGCCTGGGCCTTGGTGAGCAGGCTGCTCAGATCGATGAATTTCTGCACCACCACGTTTTCTTTCTCTTCCATGGTGTAGATGTCCGCCTTCTGCCCGAATTTGTAAAGACGCTTCTGGGCTTCATGCACTTTGTCTGCCATGTCCTGGAGCTGCTTGTCCAGCCACTTCCGCACCAGGGCAAAGGATTCGTTGCGCCGGTCAATGGATAAATAGACGAACTCGTCGGCGACGGCATTGGCTATCTTTTGAGCCAGCCCCTTGTCCGGAGATTGACACCCAACCTCCACCAGGTATGAGTTCCGCACCGGGGTGATCTCCAGCCCCCCCAGAAGCATCTTCACCATGATATCCTCAATCTCCGCCTGGGGGAGATCAGGGCTATTTTCCCGGATGGCCTTGAATTCGGGATGATCCTTAAGATTAAGGGCCTGGATGACCCGCTGGCCCAGGGACCAGCTCTGTAAGATCTTGTGCTGGGTCATCTGGAACTTTTCCAGGAGATCGCCGCTGCTAAACAGGCTCAATTTCTCTTCCGCGGTCCCGTGGACGCCGGGATTATCCTGGGTGATCTGCAGCAAGGCGGAGGAGCGGAAGATGGGGGTGGCGAAAATAATATACAGCACCGCCAGCAGAAAGACGCTGAGGAAGGCGCTGATCGCCCACCACTTCCGCTTCAGCAGGATATGCAGATAATCCCGCAGGCCCCCGGTGTGCGCCAGCTCGGACTCATAACTGGGAGGCGGCGGCAGGGGGGTGGATGGCAGGGAATGGAAGCCGCTGGGAACTACGATGGGGTGCTGGTCTTTGCCCGACATTGCTGAATCTCCAAATGGTCAACCACGCTCCGCTTAAAAAGCGGGAAAAGTTGGCGTGGGCAAGAGTTGCTTGATGAGAAATAAAGCCTTCTTCACCGCACTCTCGCTAATCACGATCACATCGTTGCTTCTAATGGGAATATCCGGGTCGGTGCGGGCCACGATGTTATCCAGATTTGTGCTGATGCTGATGGGGCTGCCCTGTTCATCAAAGCGCATCACCGTGATATTGCTGGTCCCCAACACCGGGTCGATCCCGCCGGCCATCGCCACGGCCTGGGACAGGGTGAGGTTTTCCCTAACCGCGATATTCCCCGGTTTTTTCACCGCGCCCAGGACATAGGCGGTGCCGGCGAAGGGAACGTGAATGACGTCGCCGTTTTGCACCATGATGTTCAGCTCGGACCTCTGGCCGCTAACCAGGCCGCGCAGGTCGATGACCATAGTTTCGGCCTGAGGAGCTGCCTTCTTGGCGGGGTTGGTCTTCAGGGTCCTGACCAAATCCGGGGCATTCTGATGCCGGATGACGTTCACCACGTCCCCGGCCGGTCCACCGGTTTTGGTGGAAAATCCTCCGGCCATGGATAGCACCTCCAGGAGAGTGCGGGGACCGATGAGTTCATAGGTCCCCGGTTTATCCACCGCGCCGGTGATGGATACCCGTTGATGCCGGAATTCCTTCACCGTCACCGTAAGCTGGGGGTTTACCAGAAAGCGCGCGTCATAAAGCTCCGTCAGACGCTTCTCGATCTCCCTGGTGGTGGAACCTTCCACTTTGACCAGGCCCACCAAGGGGGGGGATATTTCTCCCTGCCCGTTGACCCTCAGGGTCCGGTTAAGCTTCTCTTGTCCCATGATTTCGATGACCAGCAGGTCCTCCGGTCCCACCTTATAATCCCGATAATTGGCCGCCGAAGACTGGGCGGCCTGCAAGGCCAGGCGCTGCAGCAGTTCCTGATTGTGGTCCGGAGTCTGCATCTTCGCCAAGGTCTGGGACGCGATAGTCTGCTGCGAGGGTCCGCCGCAGCCCCATAATGAACCCAACCCTATAAATATTAAAACAATCACACCCCACCCAGGGTTCGGATTGCTGCCTGGATGAGTCTCTTTACAAGTAATAACACTAAGCTTTTTTAACAATCTGGTTTGCATTTTCTTGCCCTCGTCAAAGGCTGGGCTTTGTTATTGAATGGCGGATGGAAGATATTGCTCGGGTATGGGCTGGTTGAAGACCCTAGGGCATCTTCGCAAAAGCCGCCATCGGGGTCGGGAGAAGGTGGCCAGGGCCTTCACCTTCGCCGCCCCAGCTCAACACCTGGTGCGGCTGCGATCCCTCTTGGCAGCCCCACCGGTGTAAAAGTGCTATAACACTTCAAAAGCCCAAATCGGCTCTAGGGAGGCCAGTGAGTGAAAGCCATCGGCCAATCTCAAGCTCTGATTAACCGGATGATGTGCTTTCCAGGAGTGAAATCTTCCCTCACAAACCTATTTCTCAACAACGTGCTTGTCGATTACCTCGAATGATATCAAATGAAATTAAAACCTTCAACCAATTCATTCTAAGCAACTTTAATGCCAAGTTCATTAATCCAAGGAAGATACGCCGTTCAGTGATTATCTGAGAGGGCTCGCTGAGGTTTCTCTGGAAAAATGTTCATTTAATGAACATTTCCATCCCCTATGTTCACCATTAAAGACGACCTCCTGAGCCTCCTGTTCTTTATGAATAATCAAGTTTTCCGGGAGCAGACTAAAAGGCGGAGGGCCTATGAGAAGTTCATGTTTCTATATGTAAAAAGGTTGCAAGGTACTTGCCAACTCAGACGTTTATCCTCGGAGCTTGAGAAATTCAAGAAATTATAAGAGAATCAAGTGCAAGGGATGTCGACTCTGGGAGAGAGTTGGAGGTCAGCCGTGGAACGAGGTCCTATTTTTTTGCCCTTTCAGCTTAAGAATTTCCGACTAAAGAACCGCTTGGGAGTTGCGCCCATGACGCGCATGTCCTCGCCAAGAGACAGCATTCCCCGCCAGGATGTCCTGGAGTTTCTCGTCCGACGTGCCCGCAACGGCGCCGCCTTGGTCTACACTGAGGCCATTGTCACCGACTATGAAAGCGCTCAAGGCTATCCCGGGCAGGCGCGGCTGGTCACTCAGAGGCAGATTGAGGCCTGGCGACCCGTGGTGAAGGCCATTCGGGAAGCAGGTGGCGTATCCGTCATGCAAATGTTTCATTGCGGCCGCATTGCTTGGCCGGAGATCAACCCGGCCCGCAGGGTGGTTGCCCCCAGTCCCTTGGCGCCCCGAGATTTAAACCCCTTGACCGGAAAACCTTATCCCGTGCCTGATGAAATGAGCCAATTTGATATCGAGCATATCATCCTCGGTTTCGTGGAGACCGCTCGCGGTGCCGTGGCCGCCGGGTTTGACGGGGTGGAAATTCATGCAGCCCACGGCTACCTAATCAGCCAGTTCCTCTCCGCATATTCCAACCTCCGGACCGACATCTTCGGGGGCGCCGTGAACAACCGATTCCGCTTGCTCCATGAGGTTATCCAGGCGGTGGCGCCGGTGATCCCGGATGAGCGCCTCCTGACTGTGCGGATTTCCGATTGGGGGGTGGTAGATATGAATGTGTCCCTTTTCGGCACCCAAACAGAGTACCAGGAGGTTATCTCGTTGCTCTCCAGGGAACCCATCGACGCCGTTTCCGTTTCCACCTACGATTACCGGAACAAAGCCTTTAACACTGATAAGAACATGGCACAGATCACCCGGGGGGCGACAAGTCTTCCCATTTTTATCTGTGGGAAGATCCACGACCGATCAACCACAGAGGACGCCTTAAAGGATGCCGACGTTGCCCTCAGCGCAAAATCCATGCTCCTCAATCCCAAATGGGTTGAGGAGGTGCGCCAGGGCAAAGTTTTGCCGCTTTATAAATCGGAAGAGGCGAACATCGCTTACACAGATACTCCACTTCCATAACCGGCAAGAAACTCCAGTGCCCGCTGACTGCTGCATCTCTTGCCATCATCGACAATTATCGCCGGAGATACAAAATTCAAAGTATGGTTTGATTATCAGCAGGGCGAGGTTACACGCGGAAAGGATAAGATGATTCTGCCCTGGATCACGGTCTTTTTTGGCTTTTCAGAACGAAAAGCTTTTGACCGTCATTCATCCGGGGGAGGGGCCAAATCTCGAATCCGATAAATTGTGATTAAGCTGATATTGTGGAACTTGGTATCTTTGGGCGGAAGAAAGGGGTAAGTTCTCGGTGGAACACTCGGTTAACAAAAGCGCAACTGTCACGATTGGGAAAAAGAATGTTTTCATGCGGCACCCCATTTGACCAACACTAGGGCAACGGGTTACTTTCAGAAACCGCCCTTATATATCGTGAATCCATAAAAGTAACTTATCGGATTTACTGAGAAAGTTGAGATATCCTCTGGAGATGGAAGGTTTTTTGCTTTGTGATAAGTTTCGGACCAGGGCAGTGATCGATACCCTCGCCTGATTATTCCAACCCATCAGCCCACCTTAAAGGTTGATTGCAGTAGATGGGCAGATTTTTTTGTAGATTTGAGGTATACTTATTAAAAGACTCGGGGCGGCAGTTCTCTTCAGCCCTTCCTAAGCCCCAACTTGTGTTGGGAAATGTGCATAGGAAAGAGCGCCGCAGGATTACGTTCAAGGCGCCGCTACCAACCATCCCAGGCTTTTATCTCACCCGGGCAATCCAAGGCAGCTTAAAGTCTTAAGGAACAATGCTTGCACAGCCGGTTGACTTCTTTGCGAGAATGGTGCAAGGCCGTAGGCAAGGGCGACAGCTCCTGTTGCTGTTAGACTACGATGGCACCTTGGTAGAGATTGCCCCCCGCCCCGAGTTAGCCTACCCTACCCCTGGGCTCTTGCGACTGCTGGCCCGCCTCATTAATCGGCTCGATTATGCAGTGGTGGTGGTCTCCGGGCGACCTCTGCAAAATTTACTTAAATTATTGGCCATACCTGGACTTAATTATCTTGGCTCCCATGGAGGAGAAGGCCTGATTGCCGGAAAGCCCTTGAATTTAATCAGCGGGGAATCTGCCTCACAAGAGATTTCCGAGTGGAAAAAACAGTTGTCCGGACTTTTGGAGCATTTTACCGGCTGGCGGATAGAAGACAAACCCCTGGGTTTTGCCCTCCATTACCGGCAAGCCTCTCCAGGGCAGGAAGACCAACTCTTAAAGATTACAGAAACTTGGAAGGCACATATAGTTGAGTCTGGGTCCTACCAGCTTCTTCTAGGGAAAAAGGTGATGGAGGTCCTGCCCTACGGAGTAAACAAGGGTGAGGCGATTCAGAAGATCTTGCTATCTTCTGATTTCGTTG
>CAZUBT010000025.1:0-40132 GCA_964618815.1 uncultured Desulfobacterales bacterium
TTAGCTTCTATCGACTGAAATAAACCGTGGAAAGAACTAAGAACTAACAACTAACAACTAACAACTGATCACTCCCCCTCCCACTCGGTGTGAAACACCCCTTCCCGGTCCACCCGCTCGTAGGTATGGGCGCCGAAGTAATCCCGCTGGGCCTGGATAAGGTTGGCGGGCAGGACCTTGCTGCGGTAGGCGTCGAAGTAAGCCAGGGAGGCCATCAGGGCCGGGGCCGGAATCCCCAGGGATAAGGCGGCCGCGGCCACCTGTCGCCAGTCCCCCTGGCGGGCCATAACTTCCCGGCCCAGAGGCGCGTCCAGCAGCAGGTTGGGCAACTCCGGCTGCATATGATAGGCGGCGCGCACCTCCTCCAGCAAGGCCGCCCGGATGATGCAGCCGCCGCGCCAGATGCGGGCCACCGTTGCCAAATCCAGGCCATAGCCGTAAGCCTGGGAGGCCTGCTGGAGGAAGGCGAAGCCCTGAGCGTAGGTGATGACCATCCCGGCGTAAAGGGCGTTCTTCACCTGATGGATGAAGCGCTCCCGGTCCCCTCCGTAGGGGCCGGCGGGACCCTCCAACGCCTGGGCCGCCTCTTCCCGCTCCGCTTTATGCCCGGACAATTCCCGCATGGTCACGGCCGCGTCGATGGTGGGAATGGGCGCCTGCAAATCCATGGCGTCCCAAGAGGCCCACATGCCGGTGCCTTTTTGTTTGGCCTGATCCATGATCACCTCGATGAGGGGCAAACCGGTGAGGTGGTCCCGGCGGCGGAAGATTTTAGCGGTAATCTCTATTAAGTAAGAATTTAATTCGGAGCGGTTCCAGGCGTCATAAATCTCCGCCAGGGCCGCGGCCTCCAGGCCCAATCCCCGGCGCAGCAGGTCGTAGGTTTCGGCGATGAGCTGCATCAGTCCGTATTCGATGCCGTTGTGGACCATCTTGACATAGTGGCCAGCGGCGCCGGGTCCCAGGTAGGCCGCGCACGGCTCGCCCTGCACCCGGGCGGCCACCGCCTCCCAAAAGGGGCGCACCTGCTCGTAACCCTCCCGGGAGCCGCCGGCCATCAGGCTGGGGCCATACCGGGCGCCCCGGGAGCCCCCGGAGATCCCCAGGCCCAGGAAGTGCAAACCCCGGGCCGCCAGCATCCTGCCGCGCCGGTCGGTATCGGCAAAGTGGGAATTGCCGCCGTCCATGAGCAAGTCCCCGGGCGTCAGCAGGGGCAGCAACTCGTTAATCACCGCGTCCACCCCGGCTCCCGCGGACACCATGATTATGATGGCCCGGGGCCGGCGCATGAGGTTGACCAACTCCCCCAGGGTGTAACCGGCATGGATATCCTGCCAGGATACTTCTTGGGCCAGAAAGTCCCGGGTCTTGTCCGGCGTCCGGTTATACACCGCCACCGGAAAACCCTGGTCCGCCAGATTCAGGACCAGGTTCCGACCCATGACCCCCAGGCCCGCCACCCCGATTGCGCACACTGCCTTGGCGATCAAAATTCCCATGATGCTGCGGTCTCTTAAACTAAGCGGTCAGCAGTCAGCTATCAGCAAAAAACTGCCCATATTTGCCATAGCCGCAGGCTTTTAAATGAAAATGGCCTTAATGATTATTTTTCACCACAGAGGTCACAGAGTAGAAAATTAACGGTTCTCCGGGTTATTCGTGTCCTTTCCGGCCTATCCCGATTGCTCCAGTTGCGCCACTTTGGCCAGGCGGCGCCGGAAGCGTTCTTCCCCCTTGAAGCGGGCCTTTAAGAAAGTCAGGGTCAAATCCCAGGCCAGGGCATAACAAGTGACCCGGCCTCCCAGACACATGACGTTCATGTCGTCATCCTCCACCCCTTGATGGGCGGAAAAAACCTCGTTGATGAGCCCGGCTCGCACCCCCGGAACCTTATTGGCCGCCACGCAGGCCCCCACGCCGCTGCCGCACACGGCCAGTCCCCGCTCCACCTCGCCCCGGGCCACGGCCCGGGCCAGGGGGACCACATAATCAGGGTAGTCGTCTTCCGGCGCATATTCAGGCGCGCCGAAATCCACCATTTCATGCCCCAGGTTTTTCAGCCCCTCCGTTAGACGCGCTTTCAATTCAAAGCCGCCGTGGTCCGCGGCAATCCCGATGCGCATGGGATTCTCCTGTTTCTTATTTATTTCCGTGTTAATCTGCGTGCATCTGCGGTTGATCTTTACAATGGCGGGCACGGAGGCCCGCCCTACCAAAACCCGTTGCCTCAGATAATCTCCTTCACCTTGGCAACAATCGCCTTATAAGAAATCCCCTCGAAATCCAGCAGTTCCTCGGGCTTGCCGCTCTTGGGTTGGCGGCGCACCGCCAAGATATGGACCGGCGCCGGCTCTGGGGCCAGGGCGCTCAAGACCGCCTCCCCCAGGCCGCCTTCGGCAAAATGATCCTCTACGGTTATGACGGCCCGGGTATGCCGGGCCGCTTCCTTCAGGGTCGCCTCATCCACCGGCTTAATGCTATAGAGATCGATAACCCGGATGAACACCCCCGCTTCCTTTAATGCGTCATAAGCCTTGAGGGCTTCAAACACGGTGACCCCCGCGGCAGCCACGGTGACCGCGTCTTGATCGCTGCTCCTCAATACCCTGGAGCCCCCGATGACCAATTCGTCTTCCGGCCCATAGAGTATGGGGGTGGCTCCCCGGGTGGTGCGGATATAGACCATGCCCCGGTGTCGGGCCGCGGCCTCCACCAATTTCTCCGTGGACACCGCATCGCAGGGGTAAAGCACCACGCTGTCTAAAATCGTCCGGAACATGGCCAGGTCTTCCAGGCCCATCTGGGAAGGGCCGTCCTCCCCGATGGAAACCCCGGCGTGGGAACCCACGAATTTGAGGTTGGCGTCGGAATACCGGCTCATCCTGATCTGGTCAAAGGCCCGGGTCAAAAACGCGGCAAAGGAGGAGACAAAGGGGACCTTCCCCCGTCGGGCCAGGCCCAGGGCGGCGCCCACCATATTTTGCTCCGCCACGAACATCTCGAAAAATCTATCCGGGTGGGCCTTCCGGAAAACCTCGGCCATGGTGGAATTGCTCACCTCGCCGTCCAGGCTCACCATTTGGGGAAATTGAGGAAACAGCCGTAATAGGGCGTTGCCGTAGGCCGTCCGGGTCGCCACGGGTTTATCCGGGGGATAGAAAAGCTTCGCCGCGTCTTGGGGGACCGTTTCCCGGGGTTGTAAATCTTCCGGCCGGAGGATGTCCCCCCGGACCGCGTGGTCCACCTCTCCCAATTCCGGCAGGGCCCGGGCAAATTCCTCCTGGGTTAAGGCCTTGCCGTGCCAGCCTTCCCGGTCTTCGATGAAGGACACGCCCTTGCCTTTGAGGGTCCTGGCAATGATCATCACCGGCTTATCGGCAACCGTCAGGGCCTGGTCGTAAGCCGCCAGGATCTCCGGCAAGGCATGGCCGTCTTTAACCACCACGGTCTCCCAACCGAACGCGGCGATCCTTCGTTCATACTCGGCCGTATCGTGGCCGTACATGGTGGGGCCCCGCTGGCCCAGGCGGTTCACGTCCAGGATGCCGATGAGGTTGTCCAGGCGGTAATAGGCCGCAATTTCCAGGGCTTCCCATTGGGACCCTTCGGCCATTTCACTATCCCCCAAAAGGACGTAGGTGAGATAGGGAAGCTTATCCAATTTCTTGGCATTCAAGGCCATGCCCACGCCGATGGACAGACCCTGCCCTAAGGAGCCGGTGGCGGCTTCGGCGTAAGGGAAGGCCGCGGTGGGATGGCCTTCCAGGGGGCTGCCGAACCGGCGGTAATCCCGGATCAGCTCATCTTCCCCCAACTTTCCCGCCGCGGCCCACAGACCATAAAACAGCGGGGAGGCGTGGCCCTTGGAAAAGATCAGGCGGTCATTATTGGGATGCCCGGGATTATCCGGGTCGTAGCGTAAGATACCCCCGAACATCAAGGCGGTCATCAACTCCACCGCGGACATCGATGAGGTGGGATGGCCCGAGCCCGCCCGGGTCGTGGCCGCTAGGATATAGTAACGGATCAGTGCGGCTAATTTCTTCAGCTTCTCCAGACTTGCGGCCTGGGCCATGATCGGTTCTCCTTCAGGCGCTCCGGGGCGGTGAGCAGTAAGCGGTGACCAGTAAGCAGTAAGCAGTGAACAGTGAGCAGTTAGCTTTCATTACTCGGAGAATAAACGGATTACCCTCACCGCCACCTTAGCCGACCCCCATCGAGAGGGAGAAAACCAGGAACTTCTTTACTGCTCTGATTTCCCCTTCTCCTGGCCTCCTTTAAAATTAAGACCCCGATTTTATTTGTCAACAAAGGGGTGGCAAAGGCTGAGAGACGGAAGAAGGACGGGGAAATAAGCGTGGATAGGGGATAGGTTATCGGGCGGCCCGGGACCACCATGGTGCGGCGTGCACGGCACGCCCTATGGGGGTACTACCGTCTATCCGGAAATATCTTCGGGTACCCGCGGGTCTTACCGTGAAAGTCTCCAGATAAATGAATGTAGCGCCGCCGACCTCATCCCAGCCCTCCCCCATCAAGGAGAAGGGGGAGAAGGAAGGAACTGCTTTTAGGGTCCGTTTAATAACCGCTCACCGCGGCCCCCTACTGCACGGCCCGGCGCTGGGTCTTCATCTTGTTCAGAAGCGACTCGAAGGATTGGCTCCGGATGACCTGGGCGAATTGGCTACGATAATTATCCAGGATGCTCACCCCGTCCACGATGACGTCATAGAGGAGCCATCCCTGGGCCGCGGCCCGCATCAGGTAATCCACCGGAATGGTCTCATTGGACCGCACCAGGGAGGTTTTGACCCGGGCCTCCCCGTTGTTCCGGCTTTCATTAAGGTATTTAACGGTTTCCTGTTTCAGGAAATTCAGCACCATCCGGGTATAGGAGTCCTGAAACAGGTAACTGAAGGTGTCCGTGAATTCCCGCCGTTGTCCCGGCCCCAGGCGGCCGTAGACCGGGCCCAGGGAAGTCTTGGCCATCCGGTCAAAGTCGAAGCTTCGCCGGATGATCTCCCTAACGGCCCGGGCCCGTTCCTTTTCATGGGCCGGTCCGGCCAGGGCCGGATTGTTCTGGATGGTGAGCACCTGATCCAGGATGGACTTGACTTGGGCGGTGGGACTGTCCGAAATAGCCGGCGTCCCCCATAGCATCAGGACCGCGACGGCCGCCCCCAAGATGACTGCAAGTTTTCTCATGGCGCACCTTTTTTGACCAGTTGCTCAACCCACCGCTTCCATCCTACCGGTGGCGGTTCGGTTTGGGATTCGGCCTGGGTCCCGGCCAACAGCCGGAGCAGCGCCGGCAAGACGCTCAGCGCGGCCAGCAAGACGCTCAAGCTGCCCACGGTGGACAACAGCCCCAGGCTGAAGGTGCCGCGATGGCCGGAAATCATCAAACTACCGAAGCCCACCGCGGTGGTCAACGCGGCCAGCAGCACTCCCTTGGCGGTGCCGGCCGGCAGGGTAATGGCCCGGGCCGACTCCTCCATCTGCCAGCGCACCAGGATAATTATACCATACTCAATGCCCTCCCCTAAAATCAAGGGCAGAAACAGGACATTAGCCTGGTTGAAAGGGATGCCCAGGAGCCACATCAGGCTCAAGGTCAGGGCGGTTCCCACCCACAAAGGGATCATGGCCAGCAGGGTGAGCTTCAGGCTGCGCAGCAAAAACCACAAGAGCAGGGCGATGCCCAGCAAGGCCACCCCCGCAGCCCACAGGCAGGCATCCCGAAAGGCCAGGGTGAACACGTACAGCAGCACCGGGTCACCCACCACATCGGGGTCGATGGTTCGCAGGTCCTGGACAAATCTTTTTAGCGGCGCGGTATTCCAGATGTCCTGGGAAGGGAACACCCGGATCAAATAGTTGCCCTTGGGACTGATGAATCTCTCCCGCACGTCCCGGGGCAGGTCAGCAATGCCGGGCGGCGCGCCCAGGGCCCGGACATTGGCCTGGAGCAGGTCCCATTTATCTTTCAGGTCCGCAAAGAATTGCCCCTCAAAAGCCGCCAGCCTGGCCGCGGTCCCGGGCGTCGGCGAGTTCAACAGAAGCGTCAGCCGTGCCAATAAAGAATTGGCTTCGGCCAACTGCTCCTGGGTGGGTTTATTCTCCGGCTTCCAATCCGCTTCCGCGGCCTGGGCCAGCTTGAAGCGGACCCGGCCCAAAATCTCCGCCAGTTCCTGGGGGCTGGATGGATTGGTGACGGTCCCGGGAAAATTGAGGCCGGTGATGATGGGTATAAAATCCCGCAGCATCTCCTGCTTGGCTTCCACATGGGTGGGCAGGAAAGACAGGATGGATTCCACATGGGACACGGTGTCCAACTTTTTCAGGGCTTCCGACTTCACCGGGAGGTCGCTTAGGTCGCAGGCGATGATGGTGCCGTAGGAGGTGGAATAACGGGAATCCTTGATGAGCTTCAGTTCATAGACCACCGATTCGGTGGCCTGATTCTGCAGGTTCAAGGGATTTAAATCGAAGGGCACATGGAACAGACTGACCGCGCCAATCGCCACAACCAGCAATCCCATGGCCATGGGGACACCCGGCCGCCGCCAATGGATGGATAGGAAAGGCTCGGGGCGGCTGGGGGGTTCCACCTCAACCGGTTCCGGTCGGCATTTCTCTGTGACCAGGGCCAGGGCCGGCAGCAACACCAGGGAGGCAAAGATATAGAGGAGGATGCCCAGGGTGATGATCAGCCCCAGTTCCGCCAGACCCTTAAACCCGGTAAACACCAGGGGCAGCACCGACACCACCGCGGCCAGGGCCGCATATAGGATCCCCGGCGAGGCGCCTCTGGTGGTCCGATGGAAATCCTCGGCGCTGCACCGCTTCTTCCCGGCCGTTTCCTCTTCCAGGCGGCAGTACCAGTGGATGCCGAAATCCACGGTGATCCCCAACATCAAGGGCGCGAAGACAATGGACAGGAGATTGAGATGGCCCACCACCAGGGTGGCCACCCCAAAGGTCCAGCACAATCCGATGACCAGCACCAGCCCCTGCACCAGGGTCCTTTTGAGGCTGCGAAAGAATAGGACCATGAGCAACATCTGGGCCACCAGGGATATCCAGGAGGCCAGGTTGACATCGGCCATGGCGCTGCTCATCTCATCATCTTCCAGGGCCGAGGGTCCCGTGACTCCCACCTGCAAACCCGGAAAGCCGGCCTTGACCCGGCTCACCGCGCCCCTGAGCAGTTGCAAACTCTCGTCGGAAGTGCTGTAGCCATCTTCTTGAGAGGTGACCAGGAACAGGAGGTATTTATTATTCTCGGTAAAGAAATACCCCTCCTGGCTTAAATCCGATAATTCTCCGGGCAATATGGCTTTTAAGGGGGATTGATAGGGGCCGCCGTCCTGTAGTTGCAGATAGAGCTGCTTCAGGGTGGCGTTCAGCAGGCTGAGGTCGGGAAGCTTCTCCCTATCAGGTTTGTCTTCCAGATAGCCGGTAAAGAGTTCGCCGATCATGGTCCGGGTAATCTCTTCGTTGACCACCTGGAAGAAGCCGGCCAGGCGAGGCTCCGCAGCCAGCGCGGTAAATTCCCGGCGCCGCTCCAGAAGATTGGTCCGGAGCTGGCCCAGTTCCGCGGTGTCCAGGTATAGCAAGGCCCATTGCTTTAAGGTTTCCGGATCCACCCGGTAGAAAATTTCCGGAATTTGCTTGGGATACTGCCGCAACTCCCGGGCCAGAGCCTCGGCAAAGGCCGCGGCCCGCCCGGGTTGGCCGTTTTCCACCACCACCACAAAATTGTCCCGGGAGCCGAATTCCTTGTCAATTTTTTCGCTTAACTTGATAAGGCGCAGATCGCCGGCCACCAGCTCGCTGCGACTGGTGCGCATGGAAAGGTGGCGGACCGTATAGAAGACCGACAGGGCCGCGGTGAGGACGCTGAAGATGATGATGGGCCAGGCCAGGCGCCGCAGCCATTGGTACAGGGCCTGGTCGGTTCGGTTAGTTCCACCCTGATTGGACAAGACTATCCCCGCTGGTTGGAGTGGGAAAGTCCAGGGGCGAAGATCTGCTCAGAGACCGGCTAATTCATTCTCCCCAGGCTGCCTAAGCAACCTAGTCCCCCCCCATGGCTGATTCCCCGCCTGGGAGAATGTTCCCTCATACTTAACTGGGAATTTTCCCTTAAAAGATGACCATAAGTCAAGAGATTTTCATGGTTTTGGGGACCTGGGAAAGTTTCCAAGGTTCTTCGCTTAAGGGGTAATAAAGGTATCCGGAATGCTAATTTTCTTATCTGCTTGCGCTTTTATACCGTTTTCGGTTTTCGGTTAAAAAGACCGGGGTTATCAGCAATTTGAAACTTAAGTTTGTTGCATTGGAAACAGAACTTGGTATTACTTCCCAAATGAGCCGCAAGGCGGGCATGTAGGCGTGGGGCGGGCCTCCGTGCCCGCCATTGAAAAATCAACCGCAGATGCACGCGGATGCACGCAGATATAATGGCTTCTTCTGCATCCATCCGCGTGTATCTGCGGTTTAATCCCGGGGGTTCCGGATGGCCCCTAATTAGTGCAGTTCAATATAAGACCGGTAAATCAACAGATTCAGGAGCAAATAGAGTCCCAGGGCCACCACCGAGTAGCCGAAAACCATATAGACCACCCGGAACCACGGTTTGGGAGGCGCCGCGGCCATCCGCGCCAGCTTCCCTTCCTGCTCCAGGCGCTCAATCCAGGCCTCTTTCTCCTCCCGTTCCTTTTCCAGGACCACGCTTCCCGAGAACATGGCTTCATTCATGGGGAAGGTCTCCCGGCGGAAGTGGCCCACCAGGAAATGGACCATAAACAAATAACCGATGGCCAACAGGGCTTCGGCGCGATGGAAGAGCAAGGCCACATTCAGGGTCCAGCCCGGCATCAGGCGGGAGGTCCCCACGGGATACATCAGCATCAGGCCGGTCACCGCGAACAGGGGCATCCCCCAAAACACCGCCCAGTAATCGAACTTTTCCCAATATCCCCAGCGGTCCACTTTCGGCGGCGGGCCCTGTCCCACAAACCACCGGAAGCGTTGCCCCAACTGCTTGAGATCCGTGAAATTGGGCAACAGGGAATCCGCGTTGAACAGGCTGCGGGGGAATCCCCTCCAATCCACCCGGGCTAGAACATATGCGATGTGGGCTGCAAACCCTACAAGCATGAGAAGGCCCACCCAACTGTGGATGGCGGTGGCGCTCTCATAGCCCCCGAACAGGCCCACCATCCATTTGCCCCAGCGAGTGGCGTAAAGCAGCCTAGCAACGCCGGTGACCGCCTGGATCATGAAGGTGACCATGACGAACAGGTGGAACACCCGATCCACCGGGCTGAATCTCTGGATCCTAACCATGTGATTCATCATCGGTCTTTTCCGGTTCGGTCTTTTTCTGCTTTTTTCCGGTGAAGAACTCTCTTGCCACCCAGATAACGCTGTGGGGAATAAAGAAGACAAACACGCCCACCAACAGGAAGATCATGAACCAGTTGCTGTAATACAGCGCGGGAAAGGTTTTCCGGGTTTCCGGGGCCCCCGCCTTGGGCTCGTGCACCAAAAACGTGGCAAAGGAGACATTGGCCCCTTCGTGGCATTTGGCGCACACATAGGAATGCCGGCGTATGGGGTTCAGGGGAGAAAAATAGTGGTTGATGGCGGCAATGGGTTCGCCCCCGTGGCACTGGCGGCAGGTGAGGTTGCCCCGCACCGTGTGGCTGTGTTGGGCCTGATCCACATGACATTCCTCACACCGCCGCATCTCATAATGCCTGATGGCCCGGTGGGAATCCGCCAGGTTGGTGCGCACCCGGATCTGCGCGGCCTTGGGGCCGTATGGGAAGGTCTTGCGCAATACCCCAGGCACGCCCACCATGGGGCGTTGCCGGCGGGGCTTGACCTCGTATTCTTCGTAATAGCCGGTGCTGGCCTCCCGCTCCTTGTAGCGCCGGATGGCCGAGGTCACCTCCTCCTGGGCCGAAGCCGCTTGCGGCAGCAAGAGCGCCGCCGCCAGCAGCCCCCACAGCGCCGGGGGACCAACCGCTTTTAGCAGTCTGTACCACATGTCCCGGACCCCCTGGATCCTCTACTTGGTCTGTGCGGCCGGCGCCGGTTTCAAATCCGTGGCCACGCCCTTGGGCTTGGAAGCCGACACCCACGCCTCGTAAGTCTCCTGAAGTTTCTTCAAATCCTGCCCCTTGTGCTTGTGGCAGGTCTGGCAGGAGTTGGGAATCGCAGGATTCGTCAGAGTATCCTTAGGCAGCAGGGCCACGAAGACATGGCTGTGGAGATCGCCGGATTCGGCGCTGGTGGCGATCTTAGGCATATGGCAGCCCACGCAGTTGCCGAAGGAGTGGATGGAGTGGGCCAGGTTCTTGTTGATCATTTCGTGGCAGGACATGCACTGCCGGGAGCCGGCTTGCATGGTCTGGGACCGGGTGGGAGGAATGCCGATCTGGTGTACGAAATGGCAAGAGGTGCAGGTCACCCCTTCCTTGGCGTGTACGGACTGCTCCCAATCGATATATTGCTGGTGATGGCCTTTGGAGAACTCGTTGGCATAAACATCCTTCACATTGCCACCGGCAAAAGAGACGGACTTGAAATAAGCTCCCAGCGCCTTACCCGGCTCGTACCCCACGGGCCATTCCACTTTTTTGTCCTTGGAGGAATGTCCCCGGTTATGACAGGAGCCGCAGATCTGCACCGCCACACCCATGGTGAGCTTGGCCGGGTTAACGATGGTTTGGCGCTTTTGGAAGACCTCGGTCTTGGGCAGGGCCGCGTGCCAGGAACCCTTGCCGTGGCAGGCTTCACAACCCACCGCGGGCTCTATGAAATTGTTCTTCTCCAGGCTGACGCCGGTGGCATGACAGCCGCCGCATTTCTCGATCCAGGGGTATTTATCCCACTTATCCTCATTGTAAGGCACCCAGCGGTGGCCTTCCAGGTAGTACTGGATGGGGGCGATGTAGAGTTTGCCCTCTTTTTCCACCAGAAACCGCTGTTTCCACTGGCTGCCGATGGTGTATTTGACATCCTCCACCTTGGGGATATAGATCTTATCCACCGGCACCTTAAGCTTTTCCTTGGCCAGGTCGGCGCGGATATGCTTTTCGTCGAGGTCGGGGACGATAATGGCATCCCGGTTCTTCTGCGCGTCTTGCATCATCCGGCTGTGCAGGGTCATCTTCCAGGAGTCGTAGTGCTCCAGGTGGCACATCTTACAGGTATCGGAGCCCACATAGTCCTTGGGCTTGCTTTTCAGGGCTTCGATGTCCACCCCCCGCTCGCCGCACCCCATGAAAAACATGGTTGCCAGACCCATCATTAAAACTCTCGCCAGAGCATAGCCGTTCATGCTGACCTCCCGGGATGATAAAATTGCTGCGGTATCCTTCTCCAGGATAAAAAATGGCTGGGATGAAAACGTAAACTTTCGGCCTGATTGGTTATTACCTAATGTAAGATTGATTAATGGGTTTGCAATGTTAACGCAAAAATCTGTTATAATTTAACTAACACATTTCATACTCTTTTTGTATAGAAAAAGATTTGCATAGGCAAAATAATTTCCCGGTTCGCCGTTCCGTCCTTGCCGCGTCTCGGATTTTGTTATCCCTGAGGCTAAGTAGATGATTTCTTAAATATGCACACGTTTTCTGTCGCCCCCGGCTGTTCTTTGGTGGCACAGGCTTTCCAGCCTGTGCTTGAGCAGGCCGGGGCGCTTGTCCACATTTCTCTGGTCTAGGGTTATCAATCGCATGATGATAAGGTTATCACCATATCGAGGGTGCGAAACTTGATTCATCAATTTTCTTGCTGAAAGCTGACCGATGACCGCTTATTGGTTACCAAAAACCGAAAACCGTTAACATGACTGACCTGGCCTTTCACTCTCATCGCTCCAAAGGCAAAGCCGCGGCGCTGCTCCTGGCCGCGGTCCTGGTCCTGGTCTTAATTCTGGACCGCTCCGGCGCGCTTGCCCCCTATCAACTCAAGACCCTGGACGCCCTGTTTCGGGGGGCGCCGTTGCCGGCCGCCAGTCCCCAGGTGGTGGTGGTCACCGTGGACCAGCCGGACCTGGATTTCTTTAAAGAGCAGGGCATCACCTGGCCCTGGCCCCGGCAGCTCTATGGGCCCATCATCGACTTTTGCCGCCGGGCCGGCGCCCGGGCGGTGATCTTTGACATCTTGTTTACCGAGGCCTCATCCTACGGCCCCGAAGACGACGCCCGCCTGGCCCAGGCCGTCAAAGACGCGGGCAATGTGGTCCTGCCCTTTTTTACCTCCAGGGATCAGAAACCTCCGAATCCCCTGGAGGCGGAGGCGCTAAATAAGGCCGGCCTGACCATAGAGGGATCCGGTCCGTCCCGGCAGCCGAGCTATCGTTCCATCATCACCCCGGTGCCGCCCCTCCTGACGGCCGCGGCAGCCCTGGGCAATGTGGAATCCCGCCCCGACGACGACGGCATCTATCGCCGGGTCTCCCTGGTGGTTCCCTTTAAGGACCGCCGGCTCCCCATCCTAAGTTTCGCGGCGTTTTATCACTTCGGCTCCGGGGAACCCTTGAGCTTTCAAGACGGGGCCCTGGCCCTGGGAAATCTTCGCCTGCCCCTGGACCAGGAGGGGAAATTCCTCTTAAAATTCCGCGGCCCCAGCCGCAGCCACCGGCGGTTTTCCGCGGCCAATATGATTAAATCCGCAGCCCAGGCCAGCCATGGCCTGCCGCCCATCTACCCGCCCGGGGACTTTGCCGGCAAATGGGTGCTGGTGGGCTTAACCGCCCCCGGCCTCATGGATCTCAAGGCCTCCCCCGTGGCCGCGGTCTATCCCGGGGTGGAAATCCACGCCACCCTCCTGGACAACCTGCTCCGGGGAGATTTCCTAAACACCCTGCCGGCCTGGGCCCTGTGGGTCTGGATTCTGATCCTGGCCGCCGGGGTGATCCTGGCGGTCTTGTTATCTACCAAGCTGGCCGTCACCCTGGCGGCCCTGGTCCTCCTAATTCTAGTTAATCTAACGGCCTGCGTGGCGGCCTTTCGGGCCAGCTGGTGGGTCGATCCGGTCCTACCCGGCATCGCCCTGGGCCTGAGCTTCGCCCTGGCCGCGGCCTACAGCTACGCCACCGAGGGCCGCCAAAAAAAGATCATCCGGGGCATGTTCGCCCAATACATGTCCGAAACCGTCATCAACCACCTCCTGCAGCATCCCGAAAAGTTGAAGCTGGGGGGCGAACGCCGCCGGGTCACCCTGTTTTTTTCCGACCTGGCGGGGTTCACCACATTATCGGAGCGCCTGGACCCCGAAACCGTGGTGGCCCTGCTCAACGACTACCTGTCCCGCATGACCGAGATCATCCTGGAGGAAGAGGGCACGGTGGATAAGTTCGAGGGGGACGCCATCATGGCCTTCTGGGGCGCGCCCCTGGACCAGGAGGACCAGGCCATCCGGGCCTGCCGGGCCGCCCTGCGCCAGGTGGCGGCGCTAACTGACCTCAACCGGGAATTTACCCGCCGGGGCCTGCCCCCCCTGACCCTGCGCATCGGGTTGCACACCGGGGAGGCCATCGTGGGCAACCTGGGATCTTCCCGGCGCTTCGATTACACGGTCATCGGCGATACCGTGAACCTGGCCTCCCGCCTGGAAGGCTTAAGCAAATTCTACGGCACCGCGATCTTGGCCGGCGAAGCCACGGTATCGGAGTGCGGCTCCGGGGTGGAATTTCGGGAACTGGACCTGGTAGCTGTGAAGGGCCGGGAGAAACCGGTGAGGGTATTCGAAGTCCTGGCCGTAAAAGGAGAACTCACTCCCGTCCAGGCCGCGGTGCGGGAGGATTTTGCCTCCGGCCTGGAGCTTTACCGCGGGGGCCGCTTTGAGGAGGCCGCGGCGCGCTTCGCCCACGCCTTGGAGCGCTCCCCGCATGACGGCCCGGCCCAGACCTTTCTGGCCCGCTGCCGTCAGTTCCAGGCCGCCCCGCCCCCCCCGGACTGGGACACCGTCTTCCGCCCGGACAAGAAGTGAGGCTAGGGCAGGGGTTAGGGGCGATAATGTTTAATAATACCAAGTTGAGACCTCTGCGAAAATCAGCCGGTACACAGGGGAACCAAATCCAGGAAAAAATCTGGTGGCACAGGCTTTCAGCCTGTGCATAAAACCATGATTTACCAAAGAGTTACCCACAGGCTGGAAGCCTGTGCCACTGGTTTCTTTTCGTTTGAAGCTGATTTGTCATCGCTCAAGCCCTTTTAGCAGAGGTCTCAAGTTCTGTTTCCAATGCAACCAACTTAAGTTTCAATTTGCTGATAATCCTGGTCTTTTTAACCGATAACCGATAACCGAAAACGGTATTAATAAGGCCCGGAAGCCGGCTCCACATTTTCCTATCCCTTGAGAGGTTGAATCCCTTGTATGGCCATTCCTAAAATCAATTCCGCAGAATTCAGCCTGAGCGTTTTTCAGGTAGAGCAGTTGCCCAGGGGCGACCTCCCGGAAGTGGCCTTCCTGGGCCGCTCCAATGTGGGAAAATCCACCCTCATCAATACCTTGCTGGTACGCAAGAAACTGGTGCGCACCAGCTCCACCCCGGGGTGCACCCGGTCCCTGAACTTCTTTCTCATTAATCAGAAGTTTTTTCTGGTGGACCTGCCGGGATTCGGATATGCCGCGGTTTCCAGAGAAGTCAAATTACAATGGAGCCGCCTGGTCCTGGAATACCTGGAGAATCGGCCGCAACTGGCCGCGGTGGTCTTCCTCCAGGACGGCCGCCGCCTGCCCAGGCCGGAGGAGCTGTATCTTTTTGAATTGTTTAAGAGCATCAACCTCCCGGTCATCCCGGTGCTGACCAAGGCCGACAAATTGAAGATGGGGGAACGCAGCCGCCAGTTGCAAAGCATCCTAACGGCCCTGGCGCCGGTGGGCCTCCGGGCCGAGGATTTCCTGTGGTTTTCCGCGGTGACCAACGAAGGCCGCAATAAACTGTGGAGCCGGATGTTGGCCTGTCTGAGCGGATCATAAATTCACCTCCACGCCCAGGTGTTGTTATCCGATGCAGTTCTGCATTAACCTGGATTATGCCGCAAAATTTGATGTATGTCCGGCTAACTATATGATATAAGGAGCAAATATTAGTAAATCGGGAGTATAAAAATGCTCGATAGTGGTGAATGACGGGGAATTAGTGACCGGGGGATTAGTCGGAATTAGTGACAGAAACTTTTTTAATTATGCGCAAAGTAAAGGCGGGGGTCTTTTTAGACCACTACTTCTTCTGATGACATCCGGGCCGTTGGACTTTCCGGCCTCAAGAAAAATAGTGTCTGTCCCCATTTTCCCGTCTTTGCATCCAGGAAAAATTCTTCATAAGACATGCCCGCGGTAAACCCTGCCGCCAATTCCAGGTTGTCCAGGATAGCCTGAAGCTTGAGCGGCATATCAGGGTTGCCCGGTTTCCGGGAGTATGGCGGCTAAAGACGGCAACAGCGCCGGGAGTTCCTGCTTGGCCAAGGCCCAGACAATATCATAGTTGATGCCGAAATAGTCATGCACCACCTTGTCCCGCATCCCGGCCATCTGCTTCCAGGGCAGGTGCGGGTGCGCCTGTTTTACCGGGGCCGAGAGCTTCTTCACCGCCTCGCCCATTACTTGCAGATTGCGGAGGACCGCGTCCTGCGTCTTCCGGTCGGCCAGGAACTCCTCGTAAGAAAGCTCCGCGGTATAGCTGACGATGCGCTGCGCCGCCTCCACCACATCCGCCAGGTATTCCTTATCGCGCCTCTTCCTGGACATCGGCCATGGACTCCTGGATGTGCGCCGCGACCTCACGGTAGCGCGGCGAGGTCAAACTCCGCCGGAAGGTTTCAAAGGTGGCCAAATCCACCTTGCGGCCCAGCTTCCGTTCCAGATAGTGGGCCAGGGCCACGAACTCCAACCCCAGAGGGCGGGAGAGTTCCACCAGCAGGTCCACATCGCTGTCCTCATCGGCCAACCCTTGGGCAAAGGACCCGTAAAGGGCCAGGCGCACCACTCCGTACCGCCGCCGCAGGTGCGGCAGGGCCAGCCGCAGTTGCTGGAGCACTGCTTCCCGAGTCGTCGATAGCTGCTTCACGGTCACCACCAGATAAGAGAGAATCGATGAATCTGCAAAAAAGGGGCAATTCCTACCGGCACTACTGATCGGCGCCATAATCTAAAATTTGCGGATCACCGCACTCAGGGTTTTGTCGTCCTCTTGAAAGGCTGCAACATCAAAACCCGCGGTAAATGCCTGAATGCTGTCAAGGGCCGCCAGAATATCCTTCAGGTATAAAACGGTCTTTCTCATACCGGCACCGCCTGGTTCAGCGCCTCGTCCCGAATCTCCCGGCGCAGCGCCCGCCGGGGTACTACGTCCACCGGACAGCCCAGCTTTTCTTCCAGGAACAGCCCCAGCCCCACCAGGTCAAACAGGGTGGCGCCTTCGGCGAAATCCACCAGAAGGTCCACATCGCTGGTGGGGCCTTGCTCCTGGCGGGCCAGCGAGCCGAACAGGGCCAGTTCCAGCACCCGGTACCGCTCCGCCAGTTCCGCTTTCAAAGGGCGGAGCAGGTCCATCACTTGGCTTCGGGTCAACATGGGTCACCACCAGATGAGGGGTTTAATGAGACGCCAATCGGGATTGCGGAGGTCGAGGCGACCACCGTCCTCAAACTCCTCTTTACACTTCTACCTTTTAGCGGACCGGAAGGGTCAATTTTTACAGTCTGATGATTGATTAATAAGCGCATTATGTCATGAATCATTAACAAAAAGAAAGGCCCTTTTCAGGGCCTTCTCTTTTCACTCCGGGGCGGGTTTACTGACAGTTTGATTGATTATTTATTGAAGACAATGCATTGTTATTATTGACAAATATAATATGCCGAAGACGAGATTTGAACCCGCACGGGTCTCCCCCATAAGGAAAAATTGGCCCCCACGGTTTTTTAAATTAGCGGAACTGCCTATTGACGGTCCGGGGACATTCTGGGGACATGATTTTCAAAAAACAACCTGTTGATATTACATAATAAAATGGCGGAAGTGCATGGGAATCGAACCCACCTACCCCCTTACTCAGAAGGTACACCGGATTTGAAGTCCGGGGGCCCCACCAGTGAGCCTGGCACTTCCGTCGATAAATGTATTCCAGGATCGACTCCTTGTCAACCCAGGCTTAGGGGAGCGTCAATAGCCCGTGAAGCTGCCCGGTATTTTAACCGGGTGGACCTGCCCCCAAATTTTTAGCCCTGCATAATTTTTGCTGCGGATTAACGCAAATGCTCACAGGTGAAGATTCGAGTATCTCCATCTCTCCTTATCTGCGTCTATCCGCGTGCATCCGCGGCTAAATTTTCTTCCTATTTCCCCGCCCCTGCTTTATCATCCACTTACCCTTATGCATCAGAAACCGGAGGCCATTTCCATGAAGTCCTTAGCCAGTCTGGAAGCCATTTTTAAGCCCAAGAGCGTGGCGGTGATCGGCGCGTCCACCGTGCCCGGCAAGCTGGGCCACGACATCCTGGCCAACCTGAAAAACGGCGGCTTTGCCGGTCCTCTTTATCCCGTCAATCCCAAGGCCGACGAAATCCTGGGCCTCAAGGTCTATAAATCCGCGGCGGACATCCCGGTTCCCCCGGAGTTGGCGGTGGTGGTGATTCCCGCCCGGCTGGTGGCCGGGACCCTGGAGCAGGCCGCGGCCGCAGGAGTCAAGGCGGCCATCGTCATCACCGGCGGGTTCGCGGAGGCGGGGCCGGACGGGGAGCGCCTCCAGGACGAACTGGCCCAGGTGGCCCGCAAGACCGGCCTCCGGGTCATCGGCCCCAACTGCCAGGGGGTCAATATGCCTTATCACCACATGTGCGCCTCCTGGCCCCTGATCACCACCCAGGGCCGGATCGCCTTCGCGTCGCAATCCGGCACCGTGGGCGCGGCCTTCCTGGATATGGCCGCCGGGGAAAAGCTGGGGGTCAGCGGTTTCGTGTCCCTGGGAAACCGGGTGGACGTGGATGAGGCGGAGGTCATCAGCTACTTCAACCAGGACCCCCATACCCGGGTCATCGCCCTCTATCTGGAGGGGGTGAAGCGCCCCACCTATTTCCTGGACGCCTTGCACGAGGCCGAAAAACCCATAGTCATCCTCAAGGCCGGGCGCACCGCCCGAGGCCGGGTGGCTGCGGAGTCCCACACCAAATCCCTGGCCGGGGATGACGCCATTTATGACGCCCTGTTCCGCAAATACCGGGTTTACCGGGCGGACAACCTGGAGGAACTCTTCGACTTCGCCAAGGCCCTGGCTTACCTGCCGGCGCCCCGGGGCCCCCGCCTGATGATCACCACTTCCTCCGGGGGCGCGGCCATCCTGGCCATTGATGAGGCGGAAAAGGGCGGTCTGGAAACCCCGGAGCCCAGCCCCAGCCTCAAGGGCAGCCTGCGCCGGATGCTGCCGGCCCACTGCCCGGTGGGCAACCCCGTGGACTTAACCGGCGACGTCATGTCCGACGCCTTCCTGTACCAAAAGGTGATGGATGAAACCCGGAGCGAATACGATTACCAGATGGTGATCTTCGGCGACCCCATCCCCCAGGCCTCCCAGGTGGTCACCCCCGGGGCCCCGGAACTGGTGGTCTTCCTGGGCGGGGCCGAGGTGGAGCGCGAGGAACGCGACAAACTCTATGATCGGGGCATTCCCGTGTTCCCCACTCCCGAGCGGGGCATCAAGGCCCTGGCCCAGTTTCTCCGGTTCGGGGAACGGCCGATTCCCCTTACCCCTCCCTCCCCTAAAGAGGAGGCCAGGCCGGCCCCCTACCTCCGGCTGCTCCCTGCCGAGGAAGCCGCCAGGCTGGTGGGCAAGGCCGGCATCCCCGGGGCCGCCGCGCTCCTGGCCCCGGACGCAGACGAAGCCGTGGCCCTGGCCCAGACGTTCGGCTATCCGGTGGCCTTGAAGATCGCCTCCCCCGATATCGCCCACAAGACCGACCTGGGCGGGGTGCAGCTCAATCTCACCAGCGATGACGCGGTGCGCACCGCCTACCGGGACATCATGGCCTCGGCCCGCCTTAACCGGAGGGAGGCCCGCATCGAGGGGGTAACGGTCTCCCCCATGGCCAAACCCGGGGGCCTGGAGGTCATCCTGAGCATCATCACCGACCCCCAGTACGGTCCCACCCTGATGTTCGGCCTGGGGGGCATCTATACCGAGATCTATAAAGACGTGGCCTTCTGCCTGTTGCCCGCGGATGAGGCGGACCTGGAGGCTATGATGCGGCGCCTCAAGGGCTATCCTCTCCTCACGGGCTTCAGGGGCCGGCCCCGGCTGGACCTGGAGGCCCTGATGACCGCAATGAAAGCCTTGATTACCATGTCCGGCAAACACCCGGAGATGGACCAGATCGAACTCAACCCCCTGCTGCTGTACCCCAAGGGCCTGTTTGCGGTGGACGTGCGGATTTTCTCCAGGATTTAGGCGGGGGAAAAGATGCGGGGGGCGAGGGGCTGAAGACTTATGTACGCTTAGCCTGAAAAAATGTGGGGTTAGCCGATTCGGCTAACCCCTTGATTTTCTTGGTAGGCCGTCGGGGGCTCGAACCCCAAACCTAGTGATTAAGAGTCACTTGCTCTACCAGTTGAGCTAACGGCCCGCGGCCTTTTTTGTATCACCGGCCCCAGAGCCTGTCAATGCTTTTGTGGGGGGAATTCGGTCCGCAAGAACTGCGATTCCGGGAGGACGGACACGGGGGTCATGGATGACGGGGCCTTATCCTACCCCAATTTCCAAACCGCGGCCTTCTTTCGGCATGAAAGCTTTGATAACCGATAGTTCGGACCGACAAGCGAGCTCATTCCGGACAAACCAGTCGTCGTATTCCTGAGCCGATTCTTCAAAGATGTTGGCCATCTCAAGATACTCTCCTCCTTCATTATAAAGGCGGGCCGGAATGCCGGTCAATCGGGCATTTGGTGTGGATCAGGAGATCATTGCAGACATTGTTCGAAGATGATTGGGAGCGGTTAGCTATTTCGACATTAATACCCCGGTAGCCAGCAGAACGATGATCCCCAAGACGAAATTGGCTTTAACAAGATTTAATGACAACTTTTGCAGCCCGGCAACTTGAGAAGATAAAGAAGGCGATCCCGCCGCTTGTGCAGATAATCTTCCGATCTTGGGAGCTAATACCAGTCCCCGGTAAAAGTGAATGATGATCATTACGGTTACCAAAAGATGTTTAAAGACCAAAGTGCCGTTCCAGAAGTCGCCCATATTGAAAAATCCACCGAATTTCTCTTTATACAATGCGATAATAACCCCGGTGATAACCATCACCAGGATACTGGCGTTTGCCAGGGGAGTGAATTTCCCGGTAATTTCCTTCATTAATCCCGCCATCGCGGTTGATTCCAGGGAGTTCCTAGCGCTGGGGAGAATTACATAGAGGACCATGAAGATTCCGCCGATCCATATCACGGTGGCCAACAGGTGGAAAAAATGACTCAAGCTAACGACGATTAAGTTCATGTCAAATCTCCTTTAGATCGTGAGTGATTAATGATCTTGGCCGATCTCCGGTTTTCAACCCATTTTTCTGGAAAACCGGGAGACAGGGGGCGCTCTTGCCTTCCCTGTCTCCCGGGCCAGGCGTTCAGAGCTACTTCGTGGCTTTGGGGGCTTTGGCCTCCTGCTTGCCTTTAGCGGCTTCAGCGTCGGGTTTCACCGGCGTCGCCAAGCCACAACCACAACCGCACTTCTTTTGCTGGTCAGCCATTCGGATCACCTCCTTTCTTGCTAACCTTGGCAATGCAACCCCGGATGCTCACCGGCGTCCGCAAGTTTTCACTGCCCCTGGAGCTTTCCCAGGTGCTCCTCAACCCCGGCCAGTTCTTTCTTTAACTGGTCCCGGTAGTTCTCCAGACACTCCAGTTCTTCCTTGGCTGAAAAGAACCTGCGAAAAGAAAGGCCACAGCCGCAATCGCAACTACATACCGGACCTGGATGCTGCGTTCCTCTGGGTGTACACATTCTGATCACCTCCTTTTATCAGTTAGTTATTAAGCAACTACTAAACAAAATGTTCAAAAAAATTTGTGTTATTTTCGCCTGCTTATTTAGACTCCAATTCCTTAATCCTGGCCTCCACCAAGCTGAGTTCCCGTTGCAATTCCCTTTGATTCTTCTGCAGCGACTCCAGGTCGGCATTAGCCATTTTTTGGTCCCCACCAGCTCCGGTTCCTTTGCATCCGCAAGTGCAGACCTGGGCCAGTTGCTGCCCACACTTTTCCAACGCCTCTTCGTTAATGGAATAGGGAATCCAATATCCTTTTCTCTCGCTCCGGACCAAGCCGGATTGCCTTAGTAATCTCAGGTGCTGCGAGACCGCGGGGGGGGTGACCCCCAGTTGCTTGGCGATCTCCATAGCACCCATAGCCCCCCGGGTCTTCAGGAGTTCAATGATTTTCAACCGGGTATCCACTCCCAGGACCTTGAAGAGTTCGGCAGAATGATATTTCATAGAATAGCTGTTATAGTAATTAAGTATTTGCTTAAATATATAAACCCCTCAGAATTCCTTGTCAAGCACTTTTTTTAAAAATTTTCCCGGCTTATACTCTTTGCTTTTTGAAATGCGACGCATACCAAATATAACATCTTAAAAAGATTGATTATTCAATCAGAAAAGGGCAAGCTGAAAACCGGAAGATGTATTATCCTGGGGGGCGAGGAAAAAGGTATAATGAAAAATGAAGGGGGCGCCCAGGGTCCGCTCGCACCGGCGAGAGGCCGGCGCCGCCAAGAGGATTCCGGCGAAGGAGGAGGCTTCCGAGGAACCATTATCTTTGCCGGCCCGCCGGGATTAACCTTCTCCATATCCCCGGCCCCTTGCATGGTTGTTGACCTCCCACTTTTTCCCGGCCCATCAGCAGTAAATCATTTAACTCCTAAACATAATTTGTGGTAAAATTAGCATCAAGAAAAGCCTCAGAGAAAAATTGTAATTTGAGAAATATTCGGGTAAGTTAAGCAGTCACCATGTTCTCAATTGAGACTTTCATTCTGGAAGTTCAAACCACGGCCGACACCGATATCCTGGACCTCACCGCTTTGGTGCAGGCCGAAGTGGAAGCCGCGGGCGTCACGGCCGGTCTGCTGACCCTGTTCATCTCCGGGTCCACCGCGGCCTTGACCACCATCGAGTACGAGTCCGGGGTGGTGAACGACTTGCGGGCCGCCATTGAACGCCTCTTCCCCCGGGACCTGGTCTATGAGCATGACCGGCGCTGGGGGGACGGCAACGGCTACTCCCACGTGCGGGCCGCGTTTTTAAAACCCTCCCTGGGGATTCCCATCGACGGGGGCCGCCTACTTTTGGGAACCTGGCAGCAGATCGTCCTCCTGGACTTCGACAACCGCCCCCGGCAGCGCCGCATCACGGGGCAGGTTATGGGGGTTAAGCCATCAAACGCTTGAAGCCGGCCTCATTTTCTCCCGCATCCATGACCAAAATCCAACTCACTTTTGAGGATAATACCTTGGCTCAGGCTCTCTTCGGGGAGCAAGGCCAATATTTGCGCATCCTGCAGCGAGCCCTGGGGGTGCAGCTCCAGGTGCGGGGCAACCAGGTGACCATAGAAGGGCCGGAGCCGGAGGTGCGCCTGGGTCAGCAGGTTTTGGAGCAACTCTATGAGCTGCTCCAGTCCGGCTATCCCCTCTATCCCCAAGATGTCCAATACGCCATTAAAATCCTCCAGGACAAGGAGAGCGCCTCCGTTAAAGAGATCTTCCTGGACACGGTGTACATCTCCGCCATGAAGCGGCGCATCTCCCCCAAGAGCCTCAACCAGAAGCGCTACATCGAGGCCATCCGCACCCATGACCTGGTCTTCGGCATCGGGCCCGCGGGCACCGGCAAGACCTACCTGGCCATGGCCATGGCCGTGGCGGCCCTCATGAACCAGGAGTGCATCCGCATCGTCCTGGCCCGGCCCGCGGTGGAGGCCGGGGAAAAGCTGGGCTTCCTGCCGGGGGATCTCTACGAGAAAGTCAATCCCTATCTCCGGCCCCTTTATGACGCCCTGCACGATATGATGGATTTTGAAAAGGCCACCCGGCTGGTGCAGCGGGGAGTCATCGAGGTGGCGCCCCTGGCCTTTATGCGGGGCCGCACCCTGAATGATTCCTTTGTCATCCTGGATGAGGCCCAGAACACCACCTCCGAGCAGATGATGATGTTCTTAACCCGCCTGGGGTTCGGCGCCAAGGCGGTGATCACCGGGGATGTGACCCAAATCGATCTGCCCGCGGGAATGACCTCCGGACTGGTGGAGGCCCGGGAGCTGCTCTCCGCGGTGGAGGGGATCGGGTTTGTCCATTTCACCGACCGGGATGTGGTGCGCCATCCCCTGGTGCAAGACATCATCCGAGCCTACGAAGGCCGCCGGACCCGACGAGGGGTTCCGGGGAGCGAGGCCAGGGATGCCTGACAAAGAACCCCGGGACAAAATCAGCCGGTTCTTCGGCCTGGGGAAGTCCTGGCGCTCCCGATGGAGCCGGGCCTTCCCCCGCAAGGGCCTTTTATCCCCGGGCAACGACAAGCTGCCGAAGGTCGGCCTGCTCCTGGGGATGAGCTTGCTCCTGGCCCTCCTCATTACCCCCTGGTCCCCCAAACCGTTGCGCACCTTCCAGTTGGGGGACCTCGCCCGGGAAGATATCAAGGCCGTGGGGGATTTCCTGGTGGAGGATGTGGACACCTCGGCCCAGCGGCAGCGGGACTTGATGACCCAGATACCCCCGGTGTACGATCTCGATGAGCAGATGGCCGAGACGGCCCAGGAACGGCTGGTTCAGGCCATGGAGTTCATGCGCCGGAAATATCAGGAACTTTCCCAGCCCCCCGGGGAGGCCGAAAAACCGAAGTTCTCGGTCATTTATAAGATCCTCTTGGCACAGAAGCCCGAGTTTGACCGCCTCCTGGGGGCCGGCATTCCCAATACCACTTTCCATCTTCTGGCCAAAGGGGAGTTTTCCCCTTATCTGGAGGCCCTGGTCAGCCAGATGCTGACCCGGCTTTATCAAAAAGGGGTGGTGGGCAGCCGGGCCATCTTGACCCCCGATCACAAAGAAATCGTGGTCCGGCGCCTGCCCTCCCAAAAGGAAGAGGTGGAACGCCCTCCCTATTCTTTCCTGGACCTGGAAGAAGTCCGCAAGTCCGCGGCCTCTTACTGCCGGGAACTGGCTCCCGATTCCTCCCCTTCGGACCGCTTTCTGATTTGTGATCTGGCCCAATATCTCCTGGCGCCCAATGTCTCTCCCAACCTGGCGGAAACCCAGGCCCGCCGGCACGCCGGCCTGAAATCCCTGCGGCCCGCGTATTTCCAGGTGAAGCAGGGGGAATTGCTGGTCCGGGAGGGAGAGCGCCTCACCCCCGCCCACCTGGCCAAGCTGGAAGCCCAGCGCCTGATCTATCCCCGCAGCCGGGGCCTCTTCATCTTCCTGGGGGTGTTCCTCAGCCTGATTTTGCTGTTGGGGGTGTCTTATCAATTGGGCTGCCTGACGTTAAGAAACTTCCCCCACCGGGTCCGGGACCTGGTCTTTCTATCGGTGATTCTCCTGGCCGGGACGCTGTTGAACCAGGGCCTGCTCATCATGGGAGACACCATCTCCCGGGTCCGCCCGGAGGTGGGCCAAAACCTGGTCTATGCCCTGCCCATCGCTCTGACCTCCATTCTGGCCGCCCTGTTTCTGGGCCTGGAAACCGGCGTGGGGGTGGCCTTTGTCAGCGCCGTTTTGACCGCCCTGCTCCTGGGGAAACCCTTCCCCTTTTTCCTGTATTTTGCCATCGCAGGCTTGGTGGGAGTCTGGGGGGTCAAAAATTGCCGGACCCGGGTGGCCCTGATCCAGGCGGGCCTGGCCATCAGCCTGGCCAACCTCGTCATGGTTACGGCGTTCAAGCTCCTGGAATATCCCTTTGCCGCCCAGGAACTCTTCATCGGCCAGACCTTCGCCCTGGGCAGCGGCTTGCTCACCGGCATCCTGGCCCTGGGCCTGACCCCCATCATTGAAGGCGGCTTCCGCTACACCTCCAATATCCGCCTTCTGGAGCTCTTGAACCTGCATCAGCCGGTGCTGCGGGATTTGATGATCCTGGCCCCGGGCACCTATCACCACTCCCTGGTGGTGGGCCAAATGGTGGAGGCCGCCGCGGAGGCCATCGGGGCCGATTCCATGATGAGCAAGGCCGCAGCCTACTACCACGACATCGGTAAAATCAAAAAGCCTTTGTATTTCGTGGAAAACCAGGCCGGGGAGAACAAGCACGAGAAACTGGCCCCATCCATGAGCGCGCTTATCCTCATCTCCCATGTCAAGGACGGGGTGGAACTGGCCCGCAAACACAAGCTGGGGGAGATCATCGAGGCCATCATCCGCCAACACCACGGCACCAACCTCATCAGTTTCTTTTACCATAAGGCCAAATCCCAGGCGGCCAACCCGGAGCAGGTGAAGATCGATGATTACCGCTACCCCGGCCCCCGGCCCCAGACCAAGGAAGCCGGGCTGGTGCTCCTGGCGGACCAGGTGGAGGCGGCCTCCAAGGTGCTCACCGACCCCACCCCCGCCCGGGTCCAGGGCATGGTGCAGAAGATCATCAACAGCGTCTTCGCGGACGGCCAACTGGACGAATGTGAACTCACCCTGAAAGACCTGCATCTGATCGCCAAGAGCTTCTATAAAATCTTGAACGGCATCTTTCACCAGCGCATTCACTATCCCGTCCCCGTGGATAAGAAGAAGGCCCATGAAGATCTGGATAAGCAACCGGCAAAGAAAAACCACCTTAAATCTGGAGAAGCTCCGGAAAAAGTCCGGGAAGATCTTAAGCGCCTTGGGATGGGCTGAGGCGGAGCTGAGCCTCACTCTAACCGGGGACCGGGCCATGGCCCGCCTTAACCGGGAGACCTTCGGCCGCCGGGGCCCCACCAATGTCATCGCGTTTCCCCTGGATGCAGAAGAATTTGGTAGGGGGGGCCAGGGGCCAATGGCCCCTGCCCCCCCTCCCAAACCCACCCCCCCAACCCCCTATGGGGATTTGCCGGGAGGGCTAACTGATGCGGGCGGACCCCCGCCCATATTGGGCGAGGTGGTCATTTCCGTGGAAACCACCCGGCGCCAGGCCCGGGAAACGGGCTGGGACTGGGAAGAACTGCTCGATTTTTTTCTCATTCACGGTATATTACATCTGTTGGGCTATGACCATGAGGACCCGGAATCCCAGGCCCGGATGGACGCCAAGACCTGGGAATTGATGGGCTTGCTCCATCCGGAGATAAGGAAGGATGAAGTTATTTGAGGGGAGGGCCAGGGGCCGATCACAGGCGAGACGCCTGTGCCACAAGCCCCTGCCCTCCCCTCAAACACCCCTCCCAACCCCCATAAGGGGCCTGGGAAGGCGGGGCCTTCGGACCCGACTTCCCAGGTTAAGCCAACCCCTTATAACGGATTGGGGGAGGGGGTAAGGGCGGGCGCCCTTACCCCCTCCCCCAAATCTCCAAATCCGCAAAGGAGTTACCTGCGTGCCCAAGTTGGAAGTGAATGTGGATCATATAGGTACCCTGCGCCAGGCCCGTCTCATCGACGAACCCGATCCGGTGACCGCCGCGGCCCTGGCGGAGCTGGCCGGCGCGGACGGCATCATCGTGCATTTAAGAGAGGACCGGCGGCACATCCAGGACCGGGACCTGATTCTGCTCAGGCGCACCGTGAAGACCCGCCTCAACCTGGAAATGGCCGCCACTGAGGAGATGCTGAACATCGCCTCGGAGGTGCAGCCGGATTTGGTGACCCTGGTGCCGGAAAAGCGGGCGGAGCTCACCACCGAAGGCGGCCTGGAGGTGGCGGGGAATCTGGAGTTTCTCAAGGACTATATCCGGCGGTTACAAGAAGCCGATTTGCAGGTGAGCCTCTTTGTGAACCCCGTGGCCCGGCAGATCGACGCGGCCATGGAGGCCGGGGCCCGGTGGGTGGAACTGCACACCGGCGCTTATGCCGAAGCCAAATCCCAGGAAGAGGCGGAAGAGCTATTTGAGGAACTCCTCATTGCGGCCCGCCATGCCCGGAGCATCGGCCTTGAGGTCAAATGCGGCCACGGCCTCAACTACCGGAACATCAAGCGCTTCCGGGGCCTGGAGGAATTTGCGGAATACTCCATCGGCCACAGCATTATTGCCCGGGCGGTCCTGGTGGGCATGGAGCGCGCGGTAAGGGAGATGGTGGAGTTGATTAAGGGGTAAGGAAAGGCAGGAATATCAAAAGGGTGGTAATATCAAGGGGGGCTTTTCCCTCGTAGGCTCCTTTTTACTCGTTCCCAAGCTCCTGCTTGGGAACGGGAATTTTTTAAAAAGCTCCTGCTTTTTCAATAACCTAACCCTATGCGAACCCGCTACCGGATAACTGATGAAAATTACCCTTACTTCATCACCGCCACCACCGTGGCCTGGATTCCCATATTCACCCGTAAGCCGTACATCGAGGTATTGATTAATTCCCTGAATTTCAGCCGCCGGCACAAAGGCTTGAAAATCATCGCCTATGTAATTATGGATAATCATCTGCACATGATGGTTTTCGGCGACAAGTTATCCGATATAATCAAAGAGTTTAAAAGCTATACCGCCCGGGAAATTATCCGCCTTGCCGGGGAAGAAGATAAAAGCTGGCTGCTAAACCAGTTGCAGTTTCATAAGCACGACAATAAAACCGACAGCCATCACCAGGTATGGCAGGAGGGATTTCATCCGAAGCAAATCTATTCCGAGGAAGTGCTGCGCCAGAAAGTGGAATACCTTCACTTTAATCCGGTAAGGGCGGGGTTGGTTGAAAAGGCGGAGGACTGGCTATATTCCAGCGCCAGAAATTATGCCGGGCTGTCGGGAGTTTTGGAGATTGATTTCCTAGAAGGTTAGCAAGGTGTTGCCCAAGCAGGAGCTTGGGCAAAAAGCAAGCGTTCCCAAGCAGGAGCTTGGGAACGAGTAAAAAAGGTTAAATACATGCAACTCATCGACCTGCACACCCACTCCACCGCGTCGGACGGGTCTTTTGCGCCCCGGGAGGTGGTGCGTCTGGCCAGGGATGGGGGCCTGGCGGCCCTGGCCCTGACGGATCATGACACCATCGACGGGCTGGCCGAGGCTATTGCGGCCGGGGGGGAGTACGGAGTGGAGGTCATCTCCGGGGTGGAGGTCAGCGCTTATTTTCCCGGCGGCACCATGCACATCCTGGGTCTGTTCATTGACTACACCGACGGCCTGCTGGATAAGCGTCTGGCGGTCTTGAAACAGGCCCGGGCCGACCGCAACCCCCAGATCGTGGCCAAATTGAACGGCCTGGGGATTCCCATCACCATGGAGCAGGTGAAGCGACTCTCCGGCGGCGGGCAGGTGGGGCGGCCCCACATCGCCCGGGCCTTGCTGGAAGGCGGCTATATCCGGAGTTTTCCGGAAGCCTTCGACAAATTCCTGGGGAACCGCGGCCCGGCCTACGTGGAAAAATTCCGTTTCCCGCCCAAAGAGGCCATTGCCATGATCCGGGAGGCCGGGGGAATTCCGGCGCTGTCCCACCCCTTCACCCTGGATCTGGGGTCCGCGTATGCCCTGAAAAATTTGCTCATAGAATTGAAAGACCTGGGGCTGGCGGGCATCGAGGTGTTTTACTCCGACCACACCCCGGAGCAGATGGCTCTGTACCTGAAGCTGGCCCGGGAATTGGGCCTGCTCATCACCGGCGGTTCGGACTTTCATGGCCTGAACAAGCCGGAAGTCATCCTGGGGAGCATGCCCTGTCAGAGCAAGCTCACCTATGACCTGGTAGAGGCTTTGAAAGCCTGGCGGGAAGGGCAGGAGTCTGGGGTCAGGGGTTAGGAAGGGATGGTGCGCGGTGCGCACCCTACACATCTGCGGTTACTCTTTACCATGGCGGGCACGGAGGCCCGCCCTACAAAAGCGTTATCGGAATTACTACCGGAGCATTAATTGTGGTGCATCGGTTATGGGCAACGTAGGGGCGGGTTTTAAACCCGCCCCTACATCAACGCAACAGATTTTATGCTCTGAGTAGTAATTCCCCCGCCGGACAGGCCAATGAAAAATACCGAAAACCGAAAACTGAAAACCGAAAACCGCATTTAAATGTCCTTCATCACCTGGCAATATTTCCTGTTTCTGCCCTTGATCCTCCTGGCGTACTGGCGTCTGCCGGGCCGGGCGCGGCTGCCGCTGTTGCTGGCGGCCAGCTATTTCTTTTACGCTTGCTGGGACGTGCGCTTTCTGGCCCTGGTGTTCACCACCACGGTGATCGATTACCTCTGCGGCCTGAGTATCGGGGGCCTGAGGATCGGCCGGGTATGGACGCTGCTCCTGGCCCTGCTGCCCGCGGCCTGGCTGGGTGTTTGTTACTTAGGGCTTTTCCCCCTGGGAGGGGCGTCCCTCTCCCTCCTTTGCATCGCCGGGGCCCTGGGGATCATTTTCTTCGTCCTGCATGAGGCCATCTGGGGCCTGGCCCCGGAGGCCAAGCGGGCCCGTTACTTCCTCATCCTGAGCATCGTCTTCTGCCTGGCCATCCTGGGCTTTTTCAAGTATTTCAACTTTTTTACGAACTCGGCGCGCTCTTTGTTGGGAGTAGCCGGGCTTCAGGCCAATTTCGTCCTGCTCAACATCATCCTGCCCGTGGGGATTTCTTTCTACACCTTTCAATCCCTGGGGTATGTCGTGGATGTCTATCGGGGGCAGATTCAACCCTGCCGGGATTTTCTCACCTTCGCCACCTTCGACGCGTTCTTCCCCCAGATGGTGTCGGGTCCCATCGAACGGGGGGAAAACCTGATCCCGCAGTTGGAGGCCCAGGGCCTCTTTCACAACGCCTACCTCCACGACGGCCTGCGCCTGATCCTGGTGGGACTATTCAAAAAGGTGTTTGTGGCGGACAACTGCGCGGTCCTGGCCAATTACGCCTTCGACCCCCAGACGTCGCTGAACGCGTATTGGGCCATTTTGGGGGTGGTAGCCTTTGCCTTCCAGATTTACGGGGATTTCTCCGGTTATACGGACATTGCCCGGGGGTCCGCCAAACTCCTGGGCATCAACCTCATGGAGAATTTCCGGTTCCCCTATTTTTCCCGCAATCCCTCGGAATTCTGGTCCCGGTGGCACATCTCCCTGTCCACCTGGTTCCGGGATTACCTGTATATTCCCTTAGGGGGCAACCGGGGGGCCCGGTGGGAGACTATGCGCAATGTGGCGGTGACCATGCTCCTGGCGGGTCTGTGGCATGGGGCCAACTGGATTTTCGTCCTCTGGGGGGCCTATCACGGGGCGCTGCTGATCATGTATCGCTATGTTCCCCCTCTGACCGCGTTCATGGTCAAAGAGGAAACCTCTCCTTGGCGGGGGGCCCTGGCCGTTGGCCTCATGTGGGTCTTTACCCTGGTGGGCTGGGCCATCTTCAGGAGTGCCAACCTGGCCCAACTGGGGCAGTGGCTCGCGGCCCTAAGCAACTGGCAGGCGGCCGCGGCGCTGCCCTGGGGCAAGCCCTCGCTGTGGTTGCTGTTTCATATCGGGCCGCTGCTGTTGTTGCAATTGCTCACCTGGAAGTATCGGGATGAAACCAGCCTCGGGCACGTGCCCTGGGCGGTAAAGGGCGTGATTTACACCTTGATGTTGCTCCTGGTGATTTCTTCCTCGGAGCAGGATAAAGAATTCATCTATTTCCAATTCTGATGAAAGGTCTGATTAAACCGGCTTTTTGGCTGTGCCTGGCGGTCCTGGTGGCCCTGGAGCTGGGGGCGCGCCTATTTTTTGCCCAGGGGTTCCAGGGGCGCTTTGAATACGGGTATAATCTGGATTCCGGCTTTGCGGAGCACGCCGACGGCACGGTGGAACTCTTCCGGGCCGGGGGGCGCCGTTTTCATCCCCAGTCCTTCAAAAAAGAGCCTCCCCCGGGGACCTTGCGGATTTTCGTCATCGGCGATTCGGTGCCCCGGGGTCCCAGCCTCCAGGGGGCTTACCCCTGGCAGTTGGGGGAAGAACTAAGGAAGCACGGGGTGGCCGCGGAATCCCTGAACCTGTGCCTGGCGGGCTACGGGGCGCGCCGCTCCCGGCTGGTGCTGGAAAAAAGCCTCCGATACCACCCCAGCCTGATTATCTGGCATATCAACGACTCCAACGAATACGAAGATGAACGGGAGTATCGCCGCAGCCAGGAATTTCAAGGCTGGCACCCCCGGCACTGGCTGATGAAAAGCCTCATCTTCCGGCGCTTGTATGAGGCCAAGCAAGAGAAGGTTTTCTGGAAGTTGATCCCCAACAAGATCCGCCAAAAATTTGCGGCCAGCGACGCGGACGCCCAGATTGCAGCCTCGGTGAACCCCGCCAAGCGGGAGGCCTGGAAGAGGCGGGTGGCAGAGACCACCGCGGCCGGCGTGGCCCTGGCCCGGCGGCAGGGAATTCCCGTCATCCTGGTGACCCAGTGCCGGCTGGCAACCGCGTCCCCTCCCACCCTGGAGGATTATGGCCTGGACGCCCTGGGGAGGTCCCTGACCGGGTCCGGCGTCTATCTGGTGTCCATGAAAGAGGTCCTATCCAAGGTTCCCCACCTCCCCTCCCATTTTGCCGATACCGGCCATTTGCGGAAGTCGGGCCACCTGATCCTGGCCAAAGCCATCATGGAGAAAATCCGGCAGGAGGGCATTATCGCCGGCCCGCCCTTTTGAAAACGGTTTTCGGTTTTCGGTTTTCAGTTTTCGGTAACAACTTGATGGACCTCAGTAGTGTCCGGCAGGGATTTTGCATTCAACGCTATGCAGGGACATCGATAGAATGTAGCCGCAGGCTTTAGCCTGCGCCTACTAGTCAAGAGAGTCAGAGGTTATTAATAGCTGGAGGCGGGCACGGAGGCCCGCCCCACGAACTTGAAACTTGAAAACTCGAAACTTTTCAAGGCAGTCGCTCATGAGCCGTTGGCTCTCTCCAAAAGCATGAAAAGGGGCGCGCTCCTAACTTTGAACTTTGAACCTTGAACTTTGAACTTTTCGTAACCGAGGTCTCATCATGAGATTCAAAGGCTTGAGCGCCTGGGCGGCATCATGCATAGCCCTCTTGGGACTTTCGGGGGTTCTGGCAGCCCAGCCCCCGGAACGGTTTGATGCGGCCCGGGAGCGCATGGTGGCCCAGCAACTCAAGGGCCGGGACATCACCGATGTCCGGGTGCTGGCGGCCATGGGGAAGGTTCATAGGCACCGCTTCGTGCCGGAGTTTCTGGCCCCCCTGGCCTATGAGGACCATCCCCTGCCCATCGGCTCCGGCCAGACCATTTCTCAGCCTTATATCGTGGCCCTGATGACCCAATGGGCGGCGCTCAAGCCCGGGGACAAGGTCCTGGAGGTGGGCACCGGCTCCGGCTATCAGGCCGCGGTGCTGGCGGAAATCACCCATAAGGTGTTCAGCGTGGAACTTCTCCCGGAGTTGGCTAAAGAGGCCGCGGCCCGCTTAGAGGCCCTGGGTTACCGGCAGGTGCAGGTGAAGGCCGGAGACGGATACCAGGGCTGGGCCGAGGAAGCCCCATTTAACGTGATTCTGGTCACCGCCGCGGCCCGGGAAGTGCCCCCGGCCCTGGCGGCGCAACTGGCCGAAGGGGGCCGCCTGGTCATCCCCTTGGGACCGCCGGGGCTCCCCCAAACCCTGATGCTCTACCGCAAGGTCCAGGGGAAACTGGAGGAGAAGGCCCGGCTGCCGGTGAGATTTGTGCCCCTGGTGAAGCCGGGACGGGGAGAGGGGGAGACGGGGAAGCGGGGGAGACGGGGAAGCGGGGACGGGGAGAGGGGGATAGAAATGATGGTTGGTTCATTGCCTGACGAAGTCGTAAAAAGCCCAAAATTCCCTCCCACCAGGGGAGAAAAAAAAGACTTTTTACCAGTTCATCATTCCTTCTCCCCCCTCCCCGTTTCCCCGTTTCTCCGTTTCTCCCCTTCTCCCCCTCCCCGCTTCTCCCCCTCCCCGTTTCCCCTTCCCGGACGCCCACCGTCCCCAGGCCCGGAGCAATTGGGTCAGCAGGTGATTCACCGGGGTAGGGACTCCCAGGGCGGCTCCCCGGGCCGCCACCTGGGCATTCAAGGCCTCGATCTCCGTAGCCCTGCCCGCCAGCACATCCTGGAGCATGGAAGAGCGGTTGGCCGCGGTGGCCTCGCAGACCTGTCGCAGCCGGGCCTCCGGGTCGCCGCTAACCGGGATGCCTGCGGCCCGGGCCACGGCCTGGGCTTCCCTGGCCGCGGCCACCGCCGGCTCCCAGGCTTCCGGCAGCTCCGGCAGCGCCCCGTTGGGGACCCGGAGCAGGGCGGTCAAGGGATTGATGCCCACATTGATCAGCAGTTTTTCCCACAGCACAACCTCGATGTCCGAGTGGGCGTGGCATTCCAATCCGGCCCCCTTAAACAGGTTCACCACCCCGGCGATTTCGGGGTCGGTTACCAGGGAACCCCGGGGCGCGCCGATGTAGATGGCCCCGTGTCCGGCATGAATGACCCGGCCCTCTCCGGGGCGGGTGGCCCCCAGGAAGGCCGCGCCGGCCAGCACCCTCTCCGGTCCCGTCACCCGGGCCATGGCTTCCAGGTTCCCCAGACCGTTTTGCAAAGTAAGGACGATGCCTCCGGGAGCCATGAGCGCGGGCAAGGACCGGGAAGCCTCTGCGGTTTGATGAGCCTTCACCGCCATGATGACCAGCCGGCGGGGCTCCACTTCATGGGTCAGTTTAAAGGGGACCCGGGCCACCCTTAAATGGCCCTCCAGGGTTTGCAGCTGGATACCTTGCTCGTTTAAGAGGACGGTCCGTTCCAGGTGATAATCCACTAGAAGAACATCATTACCGGCCTCAAAGAAAAACGCGGCCAGCAAACAACCCAGGGCTCCGGGACCTACTACGGCGATTTTCATGAGGTTATGACCGGAATCCGAACATTGATAACGGCAGATTTACGAGACAGGACAGAAATTTTGTTTAACATTATTTTTCTTCTACCCGATTTATAGTAAAATAATAACATTATTTGTGCTATGAAATATTCGGAGAGGAAGTTGACTTATATTTTATTCAGGCGCAAATACACAAATCTGTGTTAATCTATGGGGAATCATTAGGAAAATTAACCGAAAACCGTATTAAAGGGGGCAGGGAATGGCGGCGCCCGTGAAGATGCCCAGGCGATTCGATGAAGAATTGGACGAACTGAGGCATGGTCTGCTGCACATGGCAGCCCTGGCGGAAACCGCGGTGGGAAAGAGCGTCTTGTCGGTGGTGAACCGGGATAATGATCTGGCCCGGGACATCATCATTGACGATATCAATCTCAACCGTATGGAGTTGGATCTTGAAGACCGGGCCTTCAAACTCCTGGCCTTGCGTCAGCCCCTGGCCGCGGATCTTCGGCTCATCGTAGCCTCCATGCGCATCGCCACCCAATTGGAGCGCATCGGCGACCAGGCGGTGAATATCGCCGAACGGGCCATGGAACTCAACAACCTCCACCCTCTGGAAGTCCCCATCGACCTTCAGGTCCTGTCGGATATGGCTTTGGGGATGGTGCACACCAGTATCAAGGCGTTTGTGGAGCAGGATCCTCGGCTGGCCATCCAGGTGTGTCAGAGGGATGTAGAAGTGGACCTCCTGGACGACGAATACATCCAAAAGCTCCTGAACTGCATGATCAAAGAATCACGGTGGGTAACCCGGCTCCATCATTTCCTCATCATTGTTCGGAACCTGGAGCGCATTGCGGACCTGGCCACCAATATTGCGGAAAACATTGTGTTCATCATTGAAGGCCGGGTGATCAAGCATCGCTGCGAAGAGTGGATGCTCGCGACGCCCCCCTCTTGACCTTAGCCAGGGCCAGTTTTTCTTCCAACAACAGCACTTCCTGATCCAGCCGCGGCTGGGTCTGCCGGTCCCGTTCCAGGGTTTGCAGGGCATGCACCACCGAGGCGTGGCTGCGCTGGAAGAGGCGGCCCAGCTCCACCAGGGTCTTATCCGTATAAAGGCGGGAGAAATAAAGGCCCATCTGCCGAGCCCGCACCAGCCTTTTCTGTCGGGAGCGGCCCAAGAGTTCCGCCATAGTCACCCCATAATACCCGGCCACAATTTTCTGAATCTCCGGGATGCTCACCGACGGGTTCACTGCGTTTAAGTCCTGGAGCACCTCCTGGGCCAGCCGCAGGGTAACCGCGTCATTCAACAGGGTGGACCGGGCCGCCATGGAATCCAGGGCGCTTTCCAGTCGCCGCACGTCATCAACGATATGCTCCGCCAGATACTCCAGGATCTTCACGGAAATCTGGACCCCCCGAGTTTCCGCCTTTTTTTGCAAAATCTGGACCCGGGTGGGAAAGTCCGGGGGCCCGATGGGGGCGATGACCCCCCCGGTGAGCCGAGAACGCAGTTCTTGGGAAAGGTGGGAAATCTCTCCCGGCAAATAGCAACTGGTAAACACCACGCGCTTATTCCGGGTCATAAGGGTGTCCAGGGTATAGCAGACTTCCGCCTGGATCTTTTCTTTGCCGCCGAAAAACTGCACTTCTTCCAGCATGAGAACTTCGCACTTGCGAAAGCGTTCTTTAAAGCTGGTCATCTGGCCGCTCCTGAGGGCCGCCACCATCTCATTGGTAAAATTCTCGGCGCTGAGGTAGAGGATTTGCCCGGGAGGCCAGGTTTGGGTCAGAAAGTTCCCCACGGCCTGGGAAAGATGGCTCTTCCCCAGCCCGGGGGCGGAATTGAGGAACAGGCTGCGGTTATACAGGGTGTCGTTGCGGGCCATGGCCCGGGAGGCCTGGTAGGCCAACCGGTTGGAAGATCCCACCACGAATTGCTCAAACGTAAAGGACCCATTGAAAGTAGAGCCGTCCCGCCCCCCCAGGGGCAACTGGGGCTGTTTGGGCCACGGCAGCATGGTCTGGGGCCGGGACCGGGCAGCGGACACGGTGAGGCGCACCGCCGGATTTAAACCGTTCACCTGTTTGGCTCCCCGGCGGATGATCTGGAGGTAGTTGGACTTAATCCATCTCAGGGCAAAGGGATTGGGGCAGACGAGGATAAGTTCGTCTTCCTTTTCCGGCTCTACCTGGAGAGGTTCGATCCACAGGTGGAAACCGGATTCCGACATCTGTTCCTTCAAACTGGCCTTGATGGTTTCCCAGACGGCCTTCATGGTCCCCCTTCCGGCAGGCGCCGTTTCAAGTGGGGCAATCTTAAATGCGCCGCGCTTCCAGGTCAAAGGCGGTGAACCGGTATGAAGATTAGCTTCCCAGGTTTCCCAGAAAAAAAACCTTGACTCCAAGGCACATGACTGGCGCGCCTCTCTCCCGCCAAAAAATAATATAAATTATATCAGGCATATACAGTGCGCAGAAAATGAGGGTTCAAGGTTTGGAAAATTTTATTAAACCTAATCGAATTTTTTTCAATCTCTTCTAAGCTGGTTTTTTCTTCCATTTTCATAAGGGACTAAAATTATTGCTAGCAAAAATCGGTATCCTTCGGGATTCAATTACAAAACCCCTTAAAAGTTTTTTAAGCAAATAATCCGGTAGGTTATCGAAAAGGGTAGGGGCATTGAGGACATGTCCCGCGCGCCGGGGGAATGGCTAGTCTCTGTAGAACCTAAATTGAGGCTGTTGCGAAAAGCCATTGGGAAAGGGGGCCAGGGGCTTTTTGTAAGGGGCCCCTGCCCTCCCCTCCCAACCCCCCATAAGAGGCTGGAAATTTTATTCTGACTTAAGGGGTTGGGGGAGAGGGTTTGGGAGAGGGGGCAGGGGCCGTCGGTCCCTGGCCCCCTTTCCCCAAAGACTTTTGCAAAAGCCTCTAATCATTACTATTTTCCACCTCTCCCGCCGCGACCAGGTCCCGGGGCAGATGGGGCAAAGCGGCCAACAACAGGGCCGCGCCCGCTCCCAGGGCCACCAAGGTGAGGGAGACGCCCCACTTCAGCCCCCAGAGGTCCGAAACCCAGCCGATGAGAAGGGGGGAAGGCACGTCCCCCACCAGGTGAATCACCACGATATTGAGCGCCACGGCCCGGGCCCGGAGCTGCGGCCCGGCTACGCTCACCACCACCGCGGTGAGCACTCCGGGATTCAAAAACAACAGAAACACGGCCCCCACCAGGGCGGGAATATAGAGGTAAGGCTGGGGCGCAAAAATCGCCAAAGCCGCGCATGGCAGGGCCAGGGCCACCCCGAGGCCGCTGACCCACAAGGGCGCGCCCGGGGTGCGTTTGAGCAGGCGGTCTCCCAGAAAGCCGCCCGTTAGGGTCCCCAGCCCCCCGGCCAGGGTCACGGTGGCGAACAGCAGGTAATTGGCCTGGGAGACGCTCAGGTGCTTGGCGACTTCCAGATACCGGGGCATCCAGAAGGCCAGGCCCCCCATGGTAAAGGTGATCATGCCGTAACCCAGGGTGACCCGGCGAAGGGTGGGAATCCGCCAGAGCGCCGCGATCCCGGCGCGGATGGAGGCAGTTTTCGGTTTTAGGTTTTCGGTTTTCGGTGGAGGAATGGATGCAGGAGGCTGCGAACCGAAAGGGGCCATTTGGCCCCGGCTGCTTCCTCCAATCCTCGGCAGGCGATAGACCAGGGCCGCCAGGGCCAGTCCGGGGAGGCCCGCCAGGAGGAAGGCCGGCCGCCAGCCCCAGTGGCCTCCGATAAACCCGCCGCACAGATAGGCCAAGGCCGTGCCCACCGGGATGGCCACATAGAAGATCCCCAGAGCCCGGCCCCGGCGGCTCCAGGGGAGCATATCCGCCAGGTAAGCCGGGGCCAGGGTGCCGAAGGAGGCCTCTCCCACCCCCACCGCGCCCCGGGCCAGCACCAGGGCCGGGTAGGAGGCGACCCAGTAGGTGAGGCTGGTGGCCAGACTCCACAGCACCGCGCCCCCGGCCATGAGGCGAACCCTGCCCCAGCGGTCCCCTAAATATCCGAATACCGGGGAACTGAGGAGATAAACCAGGAAAAACGCGGAGCCCAGGAAGCCGAAGGCCTTATCGGACAACCCCAATTCGGCCTTCACCATACTACCCAGGGAAGCCACCAGATACCGGTCCAGATAATCCAGGAGATTCAAGGACGTCAGGATCAGCAGACAGCGATTTTCGGAGGACAGGGCCATGGGTGGAGTTTTTCCCCATACATAACAACTTCCAGGGAGGTTGTCAGCAGATAATCCTATGGTTTGGGGAGAAAAAGCCCGCAAAAGGACCCGGCATTGGTATAATGGGGGAAATTTGGAGAAGGGGCCCGCGAGCGCGTTGGCGGGTTAGGTTACGGCCGTGGTCGCCGCAAATCCAGCGCCAAAGGCTACAACCTGAAAGCTATGCGTTAAACCGCCGAACCGTAAATACCCCCGGCCTTCCACTCAATGGACTTTTGCCGATACTATGACCTCTTTTGAATTTTTTCGCCTGCGGACCCGGCAGGAATTTCTCGCCCTATACCACCGTTTTGCGCCGGTGGCGCCGGAGGTGGTGGATTTGGCCCACGCCTGGGGACGGGCGCTGGCGGAGGCGGTCACCGCGCCGGAGGCGACGCCGGAGTTTTTTCGGGCCACCATGGACGGCTATGCGGTCCGGGCCCGGGATACCTTCGGGGCCGGGGTGGGCGCGCCCGCTTACCTGAAGATCACCGGCGAGGTGCCCATGGGTGTGGCGCCGGCCGGGGAGGTGGGGCCGGAAGAAGCCATGCGGGCGCCCACCGGCGCCAGCATGCCGCCGGGGGCCGACGCGGTGGTCATGGTGGAATATACCGCGGAGCACCCGGATGGGACCCTGGAGGTGCGCCGGCCCGTGGCGCCGGGAGAAAACGTCCTGCGCCCGGGGGAGGATGTGGCCTTAGGGGAGACGCTGTTTCCCCCGGGAATCCGCCTCCGGCCCCAGGACATCGGGCTCCTGGCCGCCCTGGGAGTGACCCGTCTTAAGGTGCGCCGAAGGCCCCGGGTGGCCATTTTCTCCAGCGGCGACGAGATCGTGCCGATGGCGGAGAAACCCGGCCCCGCCCAGGTCCGGGATTCCAACGCCTACGTGGCCGCGGCCCAGGTGGAGGAAGCAGGCGGGGTTCCCCTCATGTGGGGCATTATTCCCGACGACTTTGCCGCGTTGAAAGCCGGCCTGTCCGCAGCCCTGACCGAGGCCGACCTGATTCTGATCTCCGGCGGCAGTTCCGTGGGCCGGCGGGACCTGACCCTAACGGCCATCCAGGATTTGCCCGGCTGTGAAATCCTGGCCCACGGGGTGGCCATGCGTCCGGGCAAACCCACCATCTTGGCCGCGGTGGGAAATGTGGATCCCAAACCCCTCCTGGGATTGCCGGGCCACCCCGCGTCCGCCGCGGTGGTCATGGAGGTCCTGGGGCGGCCCTTGCTAAGGAGACTGGCCGGTGTGGCTCATCCGGTCAATTGGGGCGCGACCCTTTCGGCTCGGCTGTCCCGCAATCTGGCCGGGGCCGGCGGCCGGGAAGACTTTGTCAGGGTGCGCCTGCGCTACGAAGGAGAGACCCTGTGGGCCGACCCCGTTCTGGGCCCTTCGGGACTTCTGTCCCCCATGGTCAAGAGCGACGGCCTGGTGATGATCCCCCTGGGAGTGGAGGGCCTGAACCGGGAGGAATCCGTGACGGTGCAGCTTTTTAGGTGAAGGCCAGGGGACAGGGTTATGTGTCCCCAAAAAGAAAATGGTGCGCAGGTAGCACTCTACAAAAAATCAGGTTCATCCGGTTTTCGCGTACTTTTTTGACAAGAGATTGTTTTTTTCCTCGTTCCCAAGCTCCCGCTTGGGAACGCAGGTTTATGCCCAAGCTCCCGCTTGGGCAACACCTTTAAAACCCTCCGATACATCGACCTCCAACACTCCCGACAGTCCCTTCCTCCGCCATTCCCAAGCTGTTAGAGCCGCTTGCCTCAGCTCATCTTTGCGGGACCTTATACCAAATCGAGATCTCTGCGAAAATGGCTTAAGCGATGACAAATCAGCTTCAAAGGAAAAGAAACCAGTGGCACAGGCTGGAAGCCTGTGCCACCAGAGTTTCTTCCTGGATTTTGTTTGCCTGT
>CAZUBT010000026.1:0-39109 GCA_964618815.1 uncultured Desulfobacterales bacterium
GCGGCAAGACAAGGGCATCTCCTGATGGTCCAGGCCCTCCTGGACAAAGGGGCCGGGGTCAATGCCAAAGACAATGATGGCTGGACCGTCTTGAAGTTTGCGGCAGCCAATGGGCATCTCCTGATGGTCCAGGCCCTCCTGGACAAAGGGGCCGATGTCAATGCCAAAGACAACGATGGCTGGACCGTCTTGATGAGTGCGGCAATCAAAGGGCATCTCTCGGTGGTCCAGGCCCTCCTGGACAAAGGGGCTGAGGTCAACGGCAAAGACAACAAAGGCCGGACCGCCTTGAACTGGGCGGCAATCAAAGGGCATCTCTCGGTGGTCCAGGCCCTCCTGCACAAAGGGGCCGAGGCCAATGCCAAAGACAACTATGGTCGGACCGCCCTGATGAGTGCGGCAAGCGAAGGGCATCTCTCGGTGGTCCAGGCCCTCCTGGACAAAGGGGTCGAGGTCAATGCCAAAGACAACTATGGATGGACCGCCTTGAAGTGGGCGGCCGTCCATGGGCACACCGAAGTTGTTAATTTGCTCCGCCGGGCAGGGGCCAGGTAGGGAAAAGTCACCAAAGACGTTTGCGGCAAACCTCCTCACTCAGCCCGTAGCCCGTAGCCCGTAGCCCGTAGCCCGTAGCCCGTAGCCCGTAGCCCGTAGGGCGGGAAAGCAAAGCGCATCCCGCCATTCCCGCCATTAGCATTCTTTCATCTCTAGACTTCGAACGTTATCAGCTGCCGCCCATTCAAGGTTATAAAGGCCGCGTTCCACGAAGCGATAAAAACTGGAATACGGCCAATCTGCGACCCTCGTAACATGACCGTGCTTTACCGGATTGTAGTGGATGTAATCCACGTGGCGCTCATAGTCACGCTCATCACGGATGACGTGTTCCCAAAAGCGCCGCTGCCAAATGCCTCGTTCTCCCTTCTGCAAACGCCGGGCTGAAAGTCTTTCCCCTCTGGGAATTTGTGCGGCAAATCGTGCTTTGATATCATGCCAGCGGGTGGAGAAATCCGCGTCCTCGGCAGGCAAAGTCCAGATGCAATGCAGGTGATCGGGCAAAATAACGATGGCCTCGATGGTAAATGGTCGGCGTCGGCGGGCCGCCTTGAACACCTCCCGAAGGGTGTCAATGTTTTCGGTCAAGAGTTTCCGGCGGCGTTCCAGCAGATTGACCGTGAAGAAGAACGTGCCGCCGGGAACAAAGGCGCGAATATATTGCGGCATAAGTCAAGCCCAACCCAATTGCCGAAGGCGGGATGCGCTTCGCTTTCCCGCCCTACGCTTTCCCGCCTACGGCAAGAAATAGGGACCACTAAGTTTACACAATGTCTATATAACAAAAATCGCCCTGCAACTCACTGCTATTTATACGCAACTTAAATTAATATAATAGATATTCTATATGCTTATCATAGCTGTAACTAAGACCCTGGCGACAAATAATATTTTAGTTCCAAGTGTCAGGTCTAATCTGATCTCGGATTGACGATGGTCAGCTCAAATCTGGGTTATTACAAATAATCCCCCTGATTCATCTCAAGATCAGGGCTTATAATACATCAACCGCCGGGCCAGCGGGGCCAGCGCGGCTTCCAGGGCCCGCTGGTCTTCCGGGGGCATGGGAGTAAAATCCCGGGCCGCGGCGGCCAGTTCCCGGACCTGGGCCACGTCGTCCGCGCCCACCACCGCCAGGCTCACCGGCTGGCTTAAGGCATAATGGAGGAAGTCCTTGACCTGGGCCACCTGCAGCCGCATCAAAAATCCCCGGCACAGGACCTTCATGCCGATGACCCCGACGCCGCGCCCCAGGGCTTCGGCGGCCAGGGGCAGGAAGCTGCGGTAATGAGGCTCCGCGGGGTTGATGGGCAACAGCACGGTGTCAAAGTCATATAATTCCAAGGCCCGGCGCAGCACCGCTGGGTCTTCGTGGCCCGTGACCCCGATGAACCGGGCCCAGCCCCGTTCCTTGGCCTGCCGGAATGCCTCTAAGGCGCCTCCGGGCGCGCCCAGGGTCTCCGCCTCCTCCATGGTGCGCACGTCGTGCACCTGCCACAGGTCCAGGTAATCGGTGTCCAGATTTTTCAGGGTAATGGTGAGGTGGGCCATGGCTTCCTTGTAGGTGCGGCCGTGGGATTTGCTGGTGAGAAAGATCTCATCCCGCCGGCCCTTCAGGCCTTGACCCAGGTAGGCCTCGCTGCCGGAGTAGGCCCGGGCGCTCTCAAAATACCGGATGCCCGCGTCCAGCGCCGCGTGAATCATCTCTTGGGCCTCCCGGTCATGGCCGTAGGTCCGGAGGATGCCTTCGCCCCCCAATCCCAGGAGGGTGGCCTGATGGCCGGTGCGGCCCAAGGGCCGTTGCGGTAGGGACATGGAAGCCTCTTTGAAAGACGGTTTTCGGTCTTCGGTCTTCGGTAAGAAATCACCAGTCGGCATTCAGGTTCCGGGTTTCTGAAAAAAATTAAAGAGAATCTTACCCTAAGATAGGTCAGAAAGATAGGTCAGACGGTAGATTGCTTCATTTCTCGTTCCCAAGCTCCTGCTTGGGAACGCAGGTTTATGCCCAAGCTCCCGCTTGGGCAACACCTTTAAGGCCCTCCGATACATTGACCTCCAAGACTCCCGACAGTCCCTTCCTCCACCATTCCCAAGCTGTTAGAGCCGCTTGCCCCAGCCCCTCTTGGCGGGACCTTATACCAATTCGCAGTCAAACGTATAATTTTTTTGTAGGGGCGAACCTTGTATTCGCCCCAAGTTGGAGGGCGAACACAAGGTTCGCCCCTACAATTTAATGCCTTTTGGATGCGAATTGGTATTAAACCTATAAAAATTGGAAAGCAGGAGCTTTCCACCCAAGTGCGTTCCCAAGCGGGAGCTTGGGAACGAGAGAGGGGGATGCCTTCAGGAAACCAGGTACTTTTTAGTCAGATGAACCATATTTCTTTTTACAGAAAACAGAAAACAGAAAACAGAAAACAATTAAAGCCATCCGGCAAGGCCCCGGGGCAAGGAAATTTACCCCCGGGCGGGCCAGGGCGATTTTCTTTTGGTTATCTCCGCCGAGATGGTGGAAAATTCTTGACAACCACAGGCATTTATGCGACATACTCAACGATATTACTCTCTTGGAAAGCAAATTTTCAAGGAGATAGGGGAGTAACGCGGTTCAAACCGTGCATTTAAACCATATGTAAAGTTAATCGGCATCAGGGACAGCTCCATGAGACGCCCGGGATGCCTTTTTTTATGAGGGCACATGATCACAATCAGCCTGGACCAGGGTCCTGCTAAGCGCCTGGAAAGCGGCGTCACCGCTGGACAAGCTCTTAAAGAGCTGGGGGTCCTTAAAGACCGCCGGGTGGTGGCCGCCCGGGTGAACGGCGTATCGGTGGACCTGGAGAGCGTCCTGGAGGGGGACTGCGCCATTTCGCCCATCCGCGTCGATACCCCCGAAGGGCTGGAGACCATGCGCCACAGCGCCTCGCACGTCATGGCCGAGGCCGTCAAGTCATTATTCCCGGGGGTCAAGTTCGCCATCGGTCCGGCCATTGAGTCCGGTTTTTATTACGATTTCGATGTCCCGGAGCCTTTCAACCCGGAAGACCTGGAAAAGATTGAGGCCCGGATGGGGGAGTTAATCGCCCGGGATTTGCCCTTCCTGCGTGAGGAAGTGGACCGGGAGGAGGCCATCCGCCGGTTTGGGGAACAGGGCGAAACCTACAAGGTGGAGCTTCTGGAGGAACTGGCGCTGCCCCGGGTGAGCCTGTATCGCCAGGGTGATTTTATCGACCTCTGCCGGGGACCCCATATCCCGTCCAGCGGCTATATCGGCGCAGTCAAACTCACCGGCATCTCCGGGGCTTACTGGCGGGGGGATGAGCGCAATCCCATGCTCCAACGCCTGTACGGCACCGCGTTTCCCACTCAGGAGGAGCTGGCCCGGCACCTGGAACTCCTGGAAGAAGCCAAACGCCGGGATCACCGCCGCCTGGGCCGGGAATTGGGCCTTTTCAGCATTGAGGATGAAGCCGGGCCGGGGCTGGTGATTTACCATCCCAAGGGCGCGATCCTGCGCTGCCTCATCGAGGATTTCGAACGCCGGGAACATTTAAAAAGAGGTTACCAGATGGTCATGGGGCCCCAGATCCTGAAGGCGGATTTGTGGCAGCGCTCCGGCCACATGGACAACTACCGGGACCACATGTATTTCTGCGAGGTGGAAGGCCAGACATACGGCATCAAGCCCATGAACTGCGTGGCCCACATGCTGATTTACAAATCCCGGGTGCGCTCCTACCGGGAGCTGCCCATGCGCCTCTTCGAGTTGGGCACGGTGCTGCGCCACGAGCGCTCGGGGGTGCTCCACGGTCTGACCCGGGTGCGCCAGTTCACCCAGGACGACGCCCATATCCTGTGCACCCCGGAGCAGGTGGAGAGCGAGATTGCGGGAGTGCTGGATTTTGTCTCCGAAGTCATGGCCATTTTCGGCTTTGAATACGAAGTGGAGCTGTCCACCCGGCCGGAAAAATCCATCGGCACCGACGCGGAGTGGGAGTTGGCCACCAACGCCCTGACCAACGCCCTGAAGACCCGGAACCTGCCCTTTGCGGTGTGCGCAGGGGAGGGGGCTTTTTACGGTCCCAAGATCGACGTCAAGCTCAAGGACGCCTTGCAGCGGCGCTGGCAGTGCGCCACCATCCAATGCGATTTCACCCTGCCGGAGCGCTTCGACTTGACCTATGTGGGGGCGGACGGCGGGCGGCACCGGCCGGTGATGCTGCACCGGGTGATCCTGGGCTCCCTGGAGCGCTTCATGGGGGTGCTGGTGGAACACTTTGCCGGGGCCTTTCCGGTGTGGCTGGCGCCGGTCCAGGCGATTTTGCTGCCCATCACCGACCGGGTGCATGATTATGCCCGGGAGGTGGCCGCGGCCCTATTGGACGCCGGCCTGCGGGTGGAGATGGACGAGCGCCCGGAGACCTTGCGGTATAAGATTCGGGAAGCGCAACTCCAGAAAATTCCTTATATGGTCATCATGGGAGACCGGGAGGCGGCTCAGGGCACCTTGGCGCCCCGCCTCCGGGACGGCACCGAATGGAAGGATATGCCCCTGGAGGCTTTTAAGGCCCGGTTGCTGGAAGAGGGCCGGATTCCTTCCCCTAAAAGATAGTTGCCAGTTGCCAGTTGCCAGTCATCAGTGATAATACAAATTACCGACTGCCGACCATAGGGTACATGGAACCGACAATCGACCACAGAAAACAGAAAACAGAAAACCGAAAACTGCCTTGAGGAGGTGACGGTCATCCAGAAGCAGCGGGTAAGAATCAACGAACAGATCAAGGTTCCGGAGGTGCGCCTCATCGACGCCGACGGCCAGCAGTTGGGAGTTATGCCTACCCGGGAGGCTCTGGCCCAAGCTGCCGAGGCCAGCCTGGACCTGGTGGAAGTGGCCCCCCTGGCCAGTCCGCCGGTTTGCCGGGTCATGGATTACGGCAAATTCAAGTATCAGCAGAGCAAGAAACATCAGGAAGCCCGGCGCCGGCAGACCATTATTCAGGTAAAAGAGATCAAGATGCGCCCCAAGATCGAAGAACACGACATGGGGTTCAAACTGCGCAACAGCCGGCGCTTTCTGGAAGAAGGCGATAAGGTCAAAATTGCCGTCATCTTCCGAGGCCGGGAGATTGCCCACACGGACCGGGGTTTTCGCCTCTTGGCCCAGGTGACCGAGGCCCTGGCGGATATCGCCACCGTGGAACAGGATCCCAGGCTGGAAGGGCGGAACCTGTCCATGATCCTTACTCCCAAGTAGGAATGGGGCCTGACATTTTCGGGTTACGGCGGCGCTCCGGCCAAATTAATTAGAGCCAAGGAATGGATAAATTGATATAAAAACCGGGGGGTAAGATTGCCCCAAGCTTCGGATTGAGAATATCCTGAATAATTATCAGGTTGCAGCCCGGATAGCCGGCCGGGCCGTTGCATTATTTTTTTTACAGAAAACTGAAAACCGAAAACAGAAAACCGTTTCTATAAGTGAGGTTTGCCCAATGCCCAAAATCAAGAGCCATCGCGGGGCTGCCAAACGTTTCCGGGCCACGGCCAGCGGCAGGTTGAAACATAAGCGGCCCAACCGCAGCCACCTGCTCACCTGCAAGGCCCGGAAGCGCAAGCGTCATCTCCGCTCCCCGGATTTATTAGGCGGCGCGGACAACAGGAATATGCGGAAAATTCTGCCCTATCTGTAAGGAGTGAGTCATGTCACGCGTGAAGAAAAGCGTCGCCTCCCGGGCCCGACGCAAAAAATATCTGGGAATGGCCAAAGGCTTTCGTGCCGGTCGGCGCCGCCTCTACCGGTCGGCCCGAGAAGCGGTGGAGCGGGCCTTGAACTTTGCCTACCGGGATCGCAAGGTGCGCAAGCGGGAGTTCCGCGGCCTCTGGATTATCCGGATCAACGCGGCGTTGCGGCCCCTGGGGATGTCCTACAGCAAGTTCATCGGGGGCCTGAAAAAGGCCCAGATCAACCTGGACCGCAAAGTCCTGGCGGACCTGGCGATCTTTGACAGCCAGGGCTTCGCCCGCATCGCGGAAATCTCCAAGAGCGCAATGTAAGCCGGGGACAGGGGTTAGGGGCGCTAGCCTCCTGCCCCTGGACCCAGGCCTCCTTCCCCAACCCCTTATAGGGGGTGGGGAGGGGAGTCTGAGGGGAGGGCGGGGGAATCCCTTATAAAAAATTCCCCCGGCCCTCCCCTCAGATATTCAGCCACGAGACCACGGAATGACCTTCAAAGATCGCGAAGTCCAGGAACTCCGGGAAGTCGCCCTCCTGGAAATTAGGGCCGCGGCGGACCCCGAGGACCTGGAACGCCTGCGGGTGAAATTCCTGGGCCGCAAAGGCGCCCTGACCCTGATTTTGCGCAGCCTGCCGGAGTTGGACCCGGACAGCCGGCGACGGGTGGGCCGGGAGGGCAACCTGGCCAAACAGGCCCTGGAAGCGGCTCTGGAAGAGGCCCTAACCGCGCTCAAGGCCGCGGCCCGTCTATCCGCGGCGCCGGAGTTGGACGTCTCCCTGCCGGGACGCCGCCCTTCCCTGGGCCGCCTCCACCCCTTGAGCCGGGTCATGGCCGAGGTCTGCGATATCTTCCTGCACCTGGGGTTCGAAGCCGTGGAAGGCCCCGAGGTGGAACTGGATTACTACAACTTCGAAGCCCTGAACATCCCCGCCGACCATCCCGCCCGGGACATGCAGGACACCTTTTACTTCAACGACCAGGTGCTGCTTAGGACCCACACTTCCCCCATGCAGATCCGGGTCATGGAAAAGCGCCGGCCCCCGGTGCGCATCATCGCGCCGGGACGGGTTTATCGCCGGGACTCGGATTTGACCCACACCCCCATGTTCCACCAGGTGGAGGGTCTGCTGGTGGATAAAGGCGTCACCTTCGCGGACCTCAAAGGAGTCCTCACCGCGTTCGTCCACGAGATGTTCGGTCCCGAAGTGGGGGTACGGTTCCGGCCCAGCTATTTTCCCTTCACCGAGCCCAGCGCCGAAGTGGACATCGCCTGCGTCATCTGCCGGGGTGAAGGCTGCCGGGTGTGCAAGGTTACGGGCTGGCTGGAAGTTCTGGGGTCCGGCATGGTGCATCCCGCGGTCTTTGAAGCCGTGGGCTACGACCCGGAAGAGTACACCGGCTTCGCCTTCGGCTTAGGCATCGAGCGCATCGCCATGCTCAAATACGGCATCGACGACATCCGACTGTTCTTCGAAAACGACCTGCGATTTTTAAGGCAATTCTGAGATAACCTCTCCCCCGGCAACCTGACTTATGTAGCGTGCTATGCACCATTAAAAATGGGTATGGAAAACCCTCTCAGCATAAAAGATCGCGTCTGTCTCTGATTTTCCTTAAATGCAAAACCTATATCTTCTTAAAAATGATATTGCATCTTCTTTATTCTGGTAAAAAGCATCGATTCTATCCCCATTACTGTATTTTACATAAATCTCGTATTTTATAAAATCCAATACGCTATTGGCATAATCATAATTATTGATGTATTCAATAGCATTGTTTAGGTCATTTGTTACATATTCTTGTCCATGAAGTGCTATTATCCTTATTGAATCAATCTTCCTCAATATAGATCTTCTAAGTTTGTTGATAAAATCTTTTATTTCATTCCTCTTAATAGTTTTTATTCTTATTTTGATTTTATTTTTTTGTTGTATTGTTAAGGATTCAAAAGCCTCAATTTTTTTACTTACCTCTTCATCAGCTGTCCCCTCTTCAAAATGCGCATTTATGCCAACTACTGAAAAAGCGTCTTTTATTGTTTGATAATCAAAATATAATGTAGTGAATCCCAGTGATTCAAGTTGGTTTAGGGAGCCTTGGGTAAAATCTCCTGCAATTATTACTCCTAAAAACGGACAGTCATTGTTGTAAGTTTCTGCCAATGGCAAGATTGCTCCTTGCATTTCCTGAGCTTTATTTCTTGAGTGTTTGGTATATCTACGCCAGGCAATTTCAATAAAAGCGGCAGGGCTTCCAACCTCTGTGGCATTCCCTCCTCGCTCAATTACGAAATCGAGATCATGGGTATTGCCGTATTTATCTACCCAAGAAAGCTTTTTTTTATTTCCCCTTGTCTTTCTATGGCCTTTTTTGTCGAGATAATATCCTTTAAGTTTCGTTACACATTTTGTTAAAGGTTCTTCCATTGATGCTTCAAGTATGCTTCCTATAATCTGACCAAATTTATGAGTTGGAGATTCTGCCATTTTTTACCCCTTAATCCAGAGGTTCCCTTCTTGTAAAGGAACCCTATGTTTCCGATTTTTCCACTTCACATTTCGGTCACGAATTTTTTCGAACTCGTATGATTTAAATCCTGTTGATAAAGCTAATTCCCCCAGCCATCTTTCTACCGGCACATGGATACCATAAGGGGCAGAGTCTCCTACTACAAAACAGACCATAGCCCCTTCTTTACACATTCTCCGCAAATTTTTCCACACTTTTGCAATATCTGAAAAATATCCAGCGATCATTAGATGATAATGCTTCCGCCCCGCATGATGTTCTCGTTCAGATTGTAGTTGTCTTGTAACTTTCTTAATATCAGGCATTATAGGCAACAAATCGGGGTCATCAAGAATTTTTTCGAGATTCCCATTCACTAAAGCAGCCTGATGCGAACAGGAACGAATAAGGTTTTTTCTGGCTTTCTCCTGCAAATCTCCCCATCCGCTTACCTCACCCCAAAAACTCATTTCTAGACGCGTTGCGTCCCCGTAATCATAATTGTTGGCATAGGGTGGAGAAGTTATCACCAAGTCTACATATTTGTCTGGCACAGCTAATGTGTACATTGAGTTTTCAGGGATTAACGTTGACCTTGGTTTTCCATATGTTCTTTTAAAAAGCGAAATATCAGCAATCATATTTTTATATTGACTTTCAAATGCGTTAAAAACCTCAATTGGGTTCTTTTTAGTTTTTCGAGGCAAAACGTATTGCCATTGTGCAGTGCCGGCGACGGAAACCCGTCTCAAAATGCTGGTCAAACATAACCATACAAGTTCTGCTTCAATTGTGCCATCATTGATAGCTATCCATGCTCTTTTAAGACCGTCGAGTTTTCGTAACGAACCATCTCCATAACACTTATAAATCAGTTTTGGGTATTCATTTATTAAATCTGAAAAATTGTTAGCATTCATTAATACTTTTCGTGCCAATTCTTCCAACTTTATTATATTGCAATCCCAACGAGTTTTCAGCCGGGCAATTTTGGCGATAAAAGGCTGAGATTCTATTCCATATGAATTTATTCCACATTCATCGGCACTTAATAAAGTTGTGCCGGAACCCGCAAATGGATCAAGTAGGATGATATTATTTCCTCTTTTCTCAATTTCTGAGTAAATAACCTCTTTTACCCACAAAGCCGAAAACCCTGCAGAAAACCTAAACCACCTATGCATAGGCAATTTAAGGTTATCAATAAACGTGGAAGCCCCATAGTTTTTCGGTTCTTCAAAAAGGGGGAAGAGCTTGTTTTGAATTTTTAGCATGATAATATTCTACCATCAAAGTCAGTTTACATCAAATTTTTCGGAATTTTTAATTCTGAACTTTAAACTTCCTTCTTAGAAATTTATAAGATCAGGAATATCAGACTATTATATAATAAATTGCAAAGGAAGGCTCAATTTTCTCATGGAACCTTGAAATACAGGGATCTAAAAATTTATTAGAAAACTACCCAAAATATACATTGACTCCTCATATATCAGCCGCTATATTTTTAAAATTAAGAATAGCAAGTTATTATTATTTACTAATTAAAGGCATAATGAGATTATGAAAGTTACTTTGGCGCAACTGAATCCCGTGGTGGGTGATGTAAGAGGAAATCTGCAGAAAATCACCGACACTTTGCAACAATTGGAGGCCCCCACTGATCTGGTGATCTTCCCGGAGTTGTTTTTAGTGGCCTATCCTCCCCGGGACCTCCTGGAGAAGCCGGCCTTGATTGAGGAGGTCCAGGCCGCGATCCAGGAATTGGCCGCCATCTCCGCCCGCTATCCGCACCTGGGCCTGCTGGTGGGCGCGCCTTTGCCCACCGGCCGGGCCACGGGCAAAGGGCTGCACAACAGCGCCTTGCTGATTTACCGGGGGGAGGTGATCTTCCGCCGGGATAAATCCCTGTTGCCCAGCTATGACGTCTTTGATGAGACCCGGTACTTTGAGCCTGCCGGGGAAGTGCAGGTGGTGCCCTTTAAAGGGGAAGTCCTGGGTATCTCCATCTGCGAAGACGCCTGGTGCGACCCGGAATTCGCCTGCAGCCGCCTCTATGCCGTGGACCCCATAAATCTTATGGCCCTGCAAGGGGCCACGGTGATGATCAATATCTCCGCCTCCCCGTTTCAGATGGGCAAAGAGGAGGCGCGATACCGGCTGATTCACAATCATGCAAAAAGATACGGCCTCCCCTTTGTCTATGTGAACCAGGTGGGGGGAAATGACGAGCTGATTTTTGACGGGGAGAGCATGGTTCTGGACGCCGGGGGCAACCCGTCGGCCGTCCTGCCTTTATTCCAGGAACGGGTGGAAACCGTGGACCTGTCCCGGCCCGGAGCGCGGCTGAAGTTTTCCCCGCCGGAGCCCATCTATACCGCGTATGAGGCCCTGGTCCTGGGCGCCCGGGATTATTTGCGCAAATGCGGGTTTTCCCGGGCCGTCATCGGGCTGTCGGGAGGAGTGGATTCCGCAGTCACCTGCTGCCTGGCCCATGCGGCCCTGGGCCGGGACAACGTCCTGGGGGTGCTGATGCCCTCGCCGTTCACCTCCCGGGGGAGCATCGACGATTCCCTGAAGCTGGCTCGAAACCTGGGGATTGCCACCAAAACCATCCCCATCACCCCCATCTATGAAGCCTATCTGGAATCTCTGAGGGAACCCCTAAAGATGGGGGAGTTGGATGTGACCCTGGAAAATATCCAGGCCCGCATCCGGGGCAATATCTTGATGGCCATTTCCAATAAATACGGTCACCTGGTCCTGTCCACCGGCAACAAGAGCGAACTGGCGGTGGGCTATTGCACCCTCTATGGCGATATGAGCGGCGGGCTCAGCGTCTTGGCGGACGTCCCCAAGACCATGGTCTATGAACTGGCCCGCTACATTAACCGGGAGGCCGAGATCATCCCCCGGGAGATTCTCCACAAGGCGCCGTCCGCGGAATTGCGGCCCAACCAGACGGACCAGGACACCTTGCCGCCTTATGAGATTCTGGATCAAATCATGAACCACTATCTCACCGAGGGTTTGTCTTATAAGGATATCGTGGCCCGGGGTTTTGATTCGGATACGGTGAAATGGATCATCCGGGCCATTGATCGAAATGAATACAAGCGGCGGCAGGCCGCGCCGGGCTTAAAAATCACCTCCAAGGCCTTCGGCATGGGCCGGCGCATCCCCATCGCGGCGCGGTATGAGATTTGAGAAGGAAGGTTTTCTGTTTTCTGTTGAATGAGAAGGTTCCGAGACTCATTTTCCAACCCTAACCATAAAAAAAGCCCCCTTTTGCGGGGGCTTTTTATTCTCAAGGTGTGGGTGTTTCCGGTTTCAGAAAACAGAAAACAGAAAACCGAAAACCATCCTCACAGGGCCGGGTGGCCCTTCGGTTGGGCAGGCGGCCCTGTCGGTTCCGGGGCCGTTTCCGGGGCCGGAGGGGAGCCGGGTTCGGGCACCGGTTCCTGCACCAGGGGAGGTTCCGGAGGCGCGGGGGGAATCCAAGTGGGGGCAGCCGGAGGTTCCGGGGGCGCGGGTGGAGTCCAAGTGGGGGCGCCCGGGGCCGCGGGGGGCGCCGGGGGCGGCTCAGGCACCGCTATCTGCGGGGCCTGGGCCGACGGCGGCTTTACCGGCACCTGGGGTTCTTCCCCTTTCCCGGCTCTCAGGGTTTTGAAAAGGCCGGGGTCGATGTTGTAGAAAAAGGCCGGCGGCTGGGCCACCGACTTCCAGGGTCCCTTAGGAGTCCGGCTCTCATACAGGAAACCTTCCCAGTAAAAATAGAATCTTCCCCGGTAACGGAATACATCGGTAGGCACGTTGGGCGCGTAATAAACCTGGGGCGCGCCCGGGACGGGGGTCCATTTGGGAAAAATGTGGGGCGGCAGGGGATTGATGCGAATGGCCTGAGCGCCGGAAACCGACGGCATGATCCACAGGCTCAAGACCAGGATGAGAAGTACTTTCATCAAGCGCCACATAAGATCCCTCTTTAAGAGAAAGATATGGGTTGGCAGGAAAATTCCTTTTCTCTGAACAGATTGCCCCATGATAACACCTCAACCGGTTTTTGTTCAAAAAAATAATGAGAGGTCATCATTGAAGGGGCGAACACCAGGTTCGCCCCAACGAAAAAAACTATTTGATGGCGAATTGGTGTCAGACCATCTTTGCGGGACCGTAAGCCTAATAATATTGGAAAGCAGGAGCTTTCCACCCAAGTGCGTTCCCCAGCGGGAGCTTGGGAACGAGAGAGGGGGATGCCTTCAGGAAACCAGGTACGCTTTAGTCGGATGAACCACAATTATAGTTCCCTCTGTGTCCCTCGGCGTTCTTCGTGTCTCTGTGGTTAAAATATTTCTCGCGTATTTTCAGCTATTCCGGAATATTCCGGCGCCGCCCCACGGACAGGTCATGTAACGGGATGAGGATGTCTGCGGCCTCTTGTACTCGCCGGGCGCTCTCATAGGCGTCAATCAGGTTGAGATGGACCCCCGGAGGGACCAAAGGCCCGGAAGGCGGGAAGTTTAGTGCATTGCAGCAAAAACCGGTAATCACCGCCTTGCCCTTACGGGTGTGCACCGCCACGGATTGCCCCCCTACGGTATGACCGGGGGTCAGGAGCACCTGGATGCCGTCCACGATCTCCCGGTCCCCTTCCACCTGGACCACGTCGAGACCGTCCAGCAGGTCGGAGAAATAGCGGTGATCCACAGGGTGGGGGTCCTGGAAGAACTCGTACTCCGCCTTTTGCACGTATATCCGGGCGTTCACGCACTTGTAGTCGTTTTCGCAGTGGTCGTTGTGCAGGTGGGTGTGGATGATTATGTCGATGTCTTCCGGCTTGAGGCCGTAGCCGGCCAGGGCCTCTTCAAACTCCTGGACCTTAAAGCCGTAGAGCTCTTCCACTCCCGGGGGGACCATGAACTGCTCCAGCCCGGTGTCCACCAGGATCTTCTCCGGCCCTCCCTCCAGGTAAAAGACATAGATGGGAATATGGATGCGCTTGCCGTAGCCTTTCAGGTAAGTCATGATCCCCTGATCCGTCTCATTGATGCCCACCACCAGGGGATGGATCACATATTCGCGCATAGATTTCTCCATGTTGGGGAACCGACCCATCGGCTCTTAGCATACATTATAATGTCTCCCCGAAAAATTTTTCAAGTTTTATAGCTTTCCTTGAGATTCCTGCAGACCACAATTTTTGCTCAATCTAAAATTATAGCGTTTTCGGTTTTCGGTTTGCAGGGCTCGGTTAATTAAAGTTGGATTATCAATAAGTTATCCTTATAGTTGGATGCATCTGGAACTGAACTCGGTGTTATTACTTGAAGCATTAACACAGTTCCTTTTTAGCGGATTTCGGATAATGGCCTGAGAGGAGGCGTGATGAAGATGTTTCCGGAATCCGCCATGAGTCGGGCGATGAAAATATTGGAAGTCATATTGAAGGCTAGGGCCAGGGAGATCAAATGGATTCAGGCGGCGGACATTTTAGAGGTGACGCCCCGGACGATCAGGAGGATGCGGGCCGCCTACCTGGAACATGGGATTGGCGGTTTGCACGACGGACGCCGGCGCTCGGGTCGCTCCCCAGCGTTGCCCTATCCTCCGGCGAAACATCCTTAGGGTAAGGGAAAGCATCAAAAAACTCAACCGGACATCCGTATGTGCTATTGATATCCAGAAGACTTTATATTGACTGGACTTCCGGGCGTGGTTATAGTGGTTTAAATCAATCCATATTCAGAGGTGCTCATGGCTCGGTGGCGCGCTGTAATGGTGCTGGGGTTGCTGGTGGCGGCGGCGGGATGCGCAGATATACTCTTCCCCCGGTTCGATAAGAAGATGTGGGGCACTTACATGCATCTCAACCAAGTCAGCGAGGGGATGAGTCGCAGCGAGGTGGTGGGGGTCATGGGGCCGCCGCAGATCAAGGAGGAAGGGGACTACCGCACGGGGCACTACGTAGTCTTTTATTACCTCACTCACGACATGGACTCCGATGGAAGCGGCACCATGCGCGGGGGATACACCCCGTTGGTCTTGAAAAACGACCGCGTCGTCGGCATCGGCAAAAGGGCCTACTACCAGGCCACGGATCAACTGACCTACACCGAAGAATACCCGGGTCTGCCTTGGAAAGGGGTGAAATAACCTCTAATACCGTTTTCGGTTTTCGGTTATTGGTTTTCGGTTAAAAAAACCAGGATTATCAGAAAGTTGAAATTTAAGTTGGTTGCATTGTAAACAGAACCTGGTTTAATGCCAGGTTGCCGTTAAAAGGTCGCATTACCACCCCGCCCTTGTCTGGCGCAGGCTAAAGCCTGCGGCTACGGATAATCTCGGCGGGGTATTTTTTTTAGAAGAGGAAGACCAAAGACTGGCATCCGAAGACCGAAAACCAAAGAGAGTGTTACCCTAAGATAGGTCAGACGGTAGATTGCTTCATTTCTCGTTCCCAAGCAGGAGCTTGGGAACCAGGATTTAATCAGTCAATAAGTTATTCTTATCTAACTCAGGTTAACACTCCCAAACCAAAAAACCAAAAACCAAAAACCAAAAACAGAAAACAGAAACCCCCCAAAACCTCTACCACCGCTCCCCGGCCAACTGCCCGCAGGCCGCGGCGATGTCTCGGCCCCGGGGCTCCCGGATTAAGACGGTATAGTCGGCCCGGCGGAGGATGTCCTGGAATTCCAGGACCCGGGCCTCCGGCGGCGGGCTGAAGGGCAGGTCCGGATGAGGATTGATGGGAATGAGATTGATCTTGGCCCGGAACCCCTGGAGCAGTTTCGCCAGTTGCCGGGCCTGGGCCGGGGAGTCGTTGACCCCGTCCATGAGCACGTAGGCAAAGGTGATGCGCTGGTGCTGGGGCAGGGGAAAGGCCCGGCAGGCCTCCAGCACCGTTTGGATGGGATACTTGCGGTTGATGGGCATGAGGCGGCTGCGCAGTTCGTCCTCCGGGGCGTTGAGGGACACGGTCAGGTTGGCCCGGGCCTCGTGCCCCAAGCGGGGAATGAAGGGAGCGATACCCACGGTGGATACGGTGACGCGGCGGGAAGAAAAATTGAGTCCCCAATGAGAGGTGATGATGGTAAGGGCCCTGACCAGCGCGGCAAAATTGACCAGGGGCTCCCCCATGCCCATAAATACCAGGTTGGTGATGGGCAAGTCCCCGGTGAGGACGCGGCGCACCGCCATGATTTGATTGACGATTTCGCTGACCTTAAGATGGCGCGCCAATCCCCGCCGGGCCGTCAGGCAGAAGCGGCACCCCATGGCGCAGCCCACCTGGCTGGAAAGGCACAGGGTATAATGCCCCTCCTCGGGGATGAGGACCGATTCTATATAATTGCCGTCTTCCAGGGCGAAGAGAAACTTACGGACGCCATCCGCGGCCGTCTGCTCTTGTTCCAGCCGCAATTCACTGATACGGGTCTCCCGGGCCATCTCCTGCCGGAAACCCCGGCTGACATTGGTCATGGCCTCAAAATCGCTGACGCCTTTATAAATCCACTTGAGCACCTGCAGGCCGCGATACTGCGGCTGGCCCCAGGCGGCCATGAGCTGCTGCATGTCGGTGAGGGTGAATTCTTTTAGGTCAATTGGAAAATGCATTGGAAGGATTAATTAGTGGAGTAAAAAAGACCCAAATCGTTATGTTGTCCTGATTTCAGGAAGGCCAATTCTGGCTAAAAAACTTGCAAATCTATATGAAATGTCTTCTCTGAATAGTTCAGAGACTTGACAAACAAAGTTTGTTTTTTTAATAAAACTCAGATATTCAACATTTACTGAAAAATAATGTTTAAAATCAATTACAGATGGTGGAAGGGCCACTTCGGGAGGAAACTCTATATAATGATATCTTGGGGTTTCATTATTACGCAAATATTTGCCAGGTGAACTCCTAGGATTTATAGTTTGCATTGTTATCCCAATTTTGGAAAGATGTTCTCCACTGTAAACATATTCCGCATTATATAATGGTGCGACAAGAACTGATAGTAAATATTTATCTTGAGTCATTTGTTTTGGCTTACCAGTTCTAAACATGAAATCTTGAGCCAAATCACAGTCTTGCGTTAAAACGATCACGTTAGGGAATAATATTTTCGATATTTCTAATTCGCCTTCCTTTTCAATAATATATTCAATAAACTCAATCTCCTTAAAAATATCACCTTGAGAAATACGACGCCTCTTTTTTTTCTTAACCTTAATCATGGATTATTTTGGATCGTATTATTATTCTTTTAGGTTTGGAAATTCTGTAATTTTCTAGGTCGATTTTTATAACTTCAGGATACTCTTCCTCAGGTTTCCTGGATCCTGTTCCTTCCGTAATCTTATATTCAGGCGAAAAATAATCATCATCCATTTTTGTTCATTAGCTCCCTAAGGCTATCCGTTATACATATTTCAAATAATTCTCCAATCTTAATATGGAACTTGTCAATAATTTCTTTTATTTCATTTTCTGGTTGTAACTCTTGCAAAAATGCATCATAGTCAAGTAAAAAAATCTTTTTCCGTATTGGTGCAGGAAAATCTGGATTATGCATGCCATATTGGAATCTAATATTCATAATATCGTAGTTAATCTCTAACATATGAAATGCTCTGCTGATCTTGTCTCTTTCTGTAGGTATGTTGAAAATTGCAAGGAGATTTGGGTTTAAGTATTTTTCCCATTCCATTAGATTTTTCTCATCTAATTCTATATTATTAATATATCTCAAACCTGAACGATTGACCTGGATATCGCGATAAGTCTTAAATAATACCTCTATAATTTCATAGAAGTCTCTTTTTAGTATTTTAGATGATTCATATTGTTTATATTCAATATATATAGCATCTGATGAAATGCAAAGTAATTTCTCTCTATTTTTCCCATGGAATCTCCATTCAGCTTTTTTCCCTAACTCCTCTCTCTTGACATCTTTAGCAGATAGTTGAAACTTAATTCCGATTAATTCCTTCTTTGGCTCAGAAATAGGGAATAACTCCAAAGCTTTTTTCGACAAATCAATATTAAGTTCGCTTAATATACTATTTATTGGTTGAAAATCTATTTTTACGATAACTTTATCCAAAAAATTTCTTTTGTATGTAATCATGACATATTTTCCCTATTTATTATTAAGTAAGTGAACTGCAAAGATTGATAATCGATTTTTAACTCCCCCGGGTCCTTTCCAGGGCTTCCTGCTGGGATTTGCAGGCAATGCACATGGTGGTTACCGGCCGGGCGATGAGGCGCTTTTCGGCAATTTCGCCGCCGCAGAGCTCGCAGATCCCATAAATGTCCGCGTCCAGGCGCTCCAGGGCTTCCTGGATTTTGCTGATTAATTTGCGCTCCCGATCCCGGATGCGCAGGGTGAAATTGCGATCCGTCTCCAACGAAGCCCGATCGGTGGGATCGGGGAAGGGGGCGGTCACGCCGGTCATATCAACCCGGGTCTTGTCGGCCTCGCCCAGGATCTCATCCAATCGTTCGTGTAAGAGTTGGCGAAAAAACTCAACGCGTTCCGGTTCCATACTAAACTCCTGTCTGCCTGGAGGAAACAGCGGTATCGGAAGTCGGGGCGGTGCGCTGATAATCGCCCCTGACACCCCCGCTCTTTTCCTCTAACCACAGGTCTTGGATGTTCATCCCTTTGTCCACCGCCTTGCACATGTCATAAATGGTCAAAGCGGCCACCGCGGCGGCCGTCAATGCCTCCATCTCCACTCCCGTCCGGGCGCAAGTCCGCACCCGGGCCCGGATGGTCACGGCATAATCTTGGGGTTCCGGCGTAAAATCAATATCCACCCCGGTGAGGGGCAGGGGATGACATAGGGGAATGAGCTGGGCGGTGTTTTTGGCCGCCATGATCCCGGCCAACCGCGCCGCGGCCCACACATCGCCTTTCGGGAGATTGCCCGCCACCAGGAGAGGAAAGACTTTGGGACCCACCACGATGCGGCAGCTAGCGGCCGCAACCCGCAGGGTTTCCGGTTTGTCCCCCACTTCCACCATGTGCAGGCGTCCCTGTTCGTTTAAATGGGTAAAGTCACTCATAGGCCGCCCAGAGATAGCTCTTCTTGACCCAGTTGCCGAATCTCCCGGAGGATATCCACTTGCCGGAAGTTAAGGAAATCAGGCGTGGTTATCACTATTTCCATCACCTGGTCGCCGGGGGGATGGTGGATGCCGCCCGGAGCCCCGGCCCTGGGAATTCGGAATATCTTGCCGCTCTGAGTGCCCCGGGGCAAATCCATCATCTGAAACCCGTCCAGGGTGGGGACCCGGATGGGACCGCCCAGGGCCGCCTGGGCAAAAGAGACCTTTACCTGACAGTGGATATCATTATCCACCCGGCGGAACATCTCATGGGACTGCACGTGGATAACCACCTCCAGGTTACCGGGGGAGCCATGGCGGAAACCTTCGCCGCCTTCCCCGGCCAGGCGCAGGCGGGCGCCGTCTCTGGTTCCCGGGGGGATGCTGAGGTGGTATTGCCTGTCCTCTTCATAAAACCCCTGTTCGTGACACTGCGGACAGGGTTGGGCGCTAATCTTGCCCCGTCCCCGGCAACGCTTGCACACCGGTCCGAAGCGGAGCAACCCCGGTCCTCCGAAGCGGCGGCCCCGGCCTTGGCAATCCGGGCAGCCCTGAGCCTGGCCGAAAGTTTTGCCGGTGGGGCGGCAGCGGCCGCAACTGATGGTGCGAGGTATCCGGATATCCGTTTCCATGCCCCGGATGGCGGCCGCGAAAGGGATTTGCAAATCATAGCGAAAGTCCGCCCCGGAGGATTCCACGAGCGGGGAGCCGCCCCGGATGCCGAAGATTTCTTCCAAGAGGCTTTCTTTATGAAAAGCACGGGGACGCCGGTAGTTCTGAGCCCCGGGCCTGGGCCTGGCCTTAGCCTGGGTTTTAAGCCTGAGACCCTGAATGGCTTCATAGGCCGCGGTTACCCGGCGGAATTGGGCCGCGGCATCGGGATTATCCGGGTTCCGATCCGGATGGTATCTCCTGGCCAGCAACCGGTACCGCCGGCGGATTTCCGTCCAGGAGGCTTCCGGTGAAATTCCCAGGATACGATAATAATCTTGAGCAATCATTTATGAGCCTACAACTAATTCTAACCCATTAAAAGATTGTGTTCTACCGGGTGGCCGTGGTATTGGTTTTTTCCAAGACATTGGCCCCAAGAGCATTAATACAGTTTTCGGTTTTCGGTTAAAATAAACCTGCTTCGATCCGGTCTTTCAACCGAAAACCGAAAACAGTAAACTTTTCACTTAAGATTCCCCGGGGGATGCTGCCGGAGGTGGAGCCAGGGCCGCGGCCTTCACGGTTTCTCCGGCCATTTCCAGGGCCCGCCGGGCGAAATGGATTTTGCCCAGTTCCTTAGCTTTTTCAGCTACCCGGAGCCAGACATCCGGGGCCTGTTCCCCTGTCCTGGCCAACAGGAAGGCGTCTCCGGTTTCCAGACCATGGCGGATAATTTTTTCCAGACCCTCCGAGTCCCGGGCCTTGCGAAAAAAATCCAGGGCGTCATCCCACCAGCCCAGGGTCAGGAATTTTTCGCCGTACTCTCGGCATAAAGCCGGGCTTAATTCCTGGTCGTTCAGGAGTTGCCTTTTCTTTAAGCAGCCCGGAGTTCCAGGCGGCAGTTTGAATGAAGAATTCTTTTGCATATCGTTTTAATCTCAATTAATTTTTATAAATTATTGCCGCGGGGATGTAAACCCTTAATTTTTTTACACCCCGGGCCTCCTGGAGGATAACCCATTGACTTTCTTAGAGTCATTAGGTAAGGTATATAAAATAGATATTGATTTAGATAGTTATTTCATATAGTTCCCTTTTATGGCGTCTTATCTCCCCCATATCTCCTTTCTGGTGGAGGAGACCTGGAACAACCATATCCCGGGCGGACCCGGCAGACAAGATGGGCATCTGCCCCCGCCTACCCATCCAAGGGAATCATGATTAAGAGATTGCTGGAACGGTTTCGCCGGGATCGAGGTATTCACAAGGCCACGGTCCGCATTGACTTTTTTCCCCAGGACCAGGTGATCCCCAATATCCTTTGGCACCGCAGTCTGGATGCCGACCTGGACACCATCACCCTCCTCACCTTGATTTATGCCCGGATCCTATACGAACTGGCCGAATTGAACGAAGTGCGGGTGGCCCGGGAACTGATGGACTTTGTGGAACAAGTCTGCCAGAAGATCCTGACGGCCACCGGCCCCCCCAAGCGGCCCCGCCTGCCCCTGGGGCAGCTGAGTTTCGCCCAGGAGGCCGCAGTTCCCGCGGTGCGCACCTATCAGGCGGAATTCTACCAGCTCCAAGACGGCATTTTTCGCCTGGAATTTCGAGGCAGCCTGGGAAAAGAGAGCTTTTATCTGCCCGCGGCGTTCTTGATGCTCTTGCAGTCCTGCCTGGATAGTTTGGGGGAGGAGGCATTATTGCGGCTGGCCCGGGTATTGGGCCGGCTACATGCCTATTACCGCTATCGCCGGGATTTTTGGGAAGGAGGCGCCCTGAGCGCCGCCCCCACCTTTGCCCTGGGCAACGAAGAACTTCGCCAGGAGGATGCCGCTCCCGAGGCTTGAAATTTTTTTAGCCGCAGATGGACGCAGATATAATACCGTTTTCGGTTTTCGGTTAAAAAGACCAGGATTATCAGCAAGTTGAAACTTAAGTTTATTGCATTGGAAACAGAACTTGGTATAATAAAGTAACTACGAAGGACACTGAGCACAGTACAAGAATATCGTGAGAAAAATCAGGGGGCCTGGGCAGAAGCCAGGCCCCCTGTTAATTATCTTCGTGTTCCTTCGTGGTCTTAGCGGTAATTCTTCTGATATCTGCGTACATCTGGGGTTAAATCAGGCCGACATCCGCTGCAACAGGCCGGCCTTGATGCGGTCGAACTCCTCGGGGCTGATGACCCCGGACTCTTTCAGGCGGGAAAATTCCTCCAGTTCCTCCCGGAGGCGTTCCGGAGCCAGCCGGCCATGGCCTTCGCCGTTTTCCGGCGCAAATGCCGACGGGCCGGTCAGGGCCAGGGGCTGGGGACGGCCCAGGGGCAACCCGGCCGGCAGGCCGTCTTGTCCCTTGTAGCGCAGGGTGACCACCCCGTTTAATAGGGAAATCTCCACATCCTTGCCGTTTTGGCCGGCTTCCCGCACCAGGTCTTGAAAGTCCCTCCCCTGGGCGGCCATTTTAGCCTTGAGGGCTCCCCAGCGGCGGTGGATGCGCCAGGCGATATAGGCGCACAGCACGGCAAATCCCCCCAGGATCCAGGTGCTGAAGCCCAGGATGCCGGTGAGCCACACCAATACCACGATGAGGATGAAGGGAATGGCGATGAGGAAAATCAGCAGGCTGTAAAAATTGGCCAGATTACCCCAGGAGGAGACCGCGGGGTCCGGAGCTTGGGTCTTGAAGCGGGAAAAGAACTTGCCCATGGGTATATTCCAGCAATTGCTTGGAGGTCAAAAATTTAGGTTTTAATTTTATCAGGTTTTTTGGGCAAGTTGCAAGGGGCAAATGGGGAAAAGCAGCTTGCAGCAAACAGCTAATAGCTTACAGCTTCCGGTTTTTGGCTTTTTCCTTTAACTTCAGTCAATAATGAGCCTCTTGCAAAATTAACCGAGGTTTATGGGTCCGCGGGCTTTAGCTGTAAAGGTCCCCCGGCCATGCCGCCTGTATGTGTAGCACCGCCGCCCCCGGCGGTGTATCCGGAGAGGACAGCCGAGGGCGGCTGTCCTACATTTCCTGGATACCTTGCCCACAAACCGGCAGGAAACGGACTGTTGCAAAAGCCTCTAATGGGCAAAATTTAACCGCTAACGGCTGCAAACTGTCAACTGTCAACTGTTAACTGTTAGCTCCTCATTCCCCAGCCGTAAAAAAGGCCCGGTATGCCTTATAGGTCATGAAGAGGTCCGCTTTGGAGGCCACTTCAAAGGGGGAGTGCATGGAAAGCAGTGGGGTGCCGCAGTCGATGATCTCCATGCCGTGGATGGCCAGAAACTTGGCGATGGTGCCGCCGCCGCCTTCGTCCACCTTGCCCAATTGCCCCGCCTGCCAGATGACCCCGGCGTCGTTGAAGATGCGCCGGATCCAGGCCACGTACTCGGCATTGGCGTCGTTGGAGCTGTATTTGCCGCCATGCCCGCCGTACTTGTGGAACGCCACGCCGTAACCCAGGCGGGCGGCGTTGCGTTTTTCGTGCACCTCGGGGAAGTCCGGATCCAGGCCGCCGGTGACGTCCGCGGAGATGGCCCGGGAGTTCATCAAGACCCGGCGCCGGGCCTGGGGACTTTCCCCCTCCCGTTCCAGGAGGGTCTCCACGATCTCCTCCAGGAGGCAGCTCTTGGCGGAGGTGTTGCCGTCGGAGCCCACTTCCTCTTTGTCATAGAACATGGCCAGGCAGGTGTGTTCCGGGTCCTGAGTTTCCAGGACGGCTTCCAGCGCCGCGAAGGCGCAGGAGCGGTCGTCCTGGCCGTATCCGCCCACCAGGCTGCGGTCCCAGCCGATGTCCCGGGCGGGACCCGCGGGCACCACCTCCAGCTCGGCGCTGACCAAATCCTCTTCCCGGATGCTGTACTGTTCATCCAAAAATTTCAGAAGGTTCAGCTTAAAGCGCTCCTTGGTCTCGTTATCTCCCAGGGGCAGGGAGCCCACCAGGACGTTGAGTTTTTCCCCTTCAAAGGCATCCGTGACCTTCTTATCCATCTGGGCCTTGCGGGCCAGGTGGGGCAGCAGATCCAACACGGTGAAGACCGGGTCCCCGGGGTCTTCCCCCACCTTGAGCTCCACTCGGGAACCGTCGGCCTTCAGGATGACCCCGTGGATGGCCAGGGGCCGGGCCAGCCATTGATATTTTTTAATGCCGCCGTAATAATGGGTCTTCAAGAAGACCAGGTCGGTGTCTTCATAAAGGGGGTTCTGCTTCAAGTCCAGGCGGGGGGAGTCGATGTGAGAGGCCACGATGCGCAGGCCCGCGCCCAGGGGCCGGCGGCCCTTGACCGTCAGGACGATGGTCTTGCCCTTAAAATTATAGTAGGTCCGGTCTCCGGGGGTCCCGGAGAGGAGGTCCACGAAGCCCCGCTCCCCGGCCATGCGGACAATGGCGTCCACGGCTTGCCGCTCCGTTTTGGCTTCATCCAGAAAAGCCTTATAGCGCTCGCCATACGCCATAATAGTTTCCTTGGCGGCCTGGTCGCCGGTTATCTGGTCCCAGATTAGCCGCGGAGTGGCCATGAGGCGGTCCCGCAATTGTTTCAATGCGTCTTTGTCCCGGTCCTCCATGCTGACTTTATCCTCCGTCACCCGGTTTAATTATCCGCAGATTACGCCGATTACACAGATAGATTTAAGATAATGAAGGTATAGCTCTCTGTGTAATCTGCGTAATCTGTGGAAAAAGTTCAAAATGGACAGTTCTCAATTAGAATTTAATATATAACATTAATCCCATTTAGCCAACAACGCGAACATAAATACCCCTAATCCTGGGGAATGCTTGACTTGGGGTGGAAAAGTTAATAAATTTAAATAAGTATTCTGCGAGAGTGGCGGAACTTGGCAGACGCACTGGATTTAGGATCCAGCGGTAAATCCGTGGGGGTTCGAGTCCCCCCTCTCGCACACCACGGAGGGGGAGGCTCCGGGAAGCGCCGGTCCGCTCAAGTCTGTCCTCCCCTAACCGGAACTCAGGTTAACAATTGATAGTCCGGGAACTCCGAAAATTTTCACATCCTTTGTAGGGACGCGGCTTGCCGTGCCTGAAAATCAAGGGGTCGGCTGGGCGCAGGCAAAAGCCTGCGGCTACCGAAGATCATGGCAATTTTTTGGTGGAAGCTTAAAGGTGACTGCTGACCGTTTATTGGTTACCGAAAACCGAAAACTGAAAACCATTTAAATAAACTGTGGGAAATAATAATGACTGTGCAGCCGATCAAAGTGGAAGTTGAAAATCTCAGCCCGATAAAACGGAAATTACGGATTGAAGTGCCCTCTGCGGAAGTGGCTCAGGAAGTTGACAAGGCTTACCGGGAATTGGGCAAGCGGGCTAACGTCAAGGGATTTCGGCCGGGAAAGGTGCCCCGCAACGTCCTGGAACTATACTACCGCAAACAGGTGGAGCAAGAGGTATCCGACACCCTGATGCGCCGCTCTTTGGGGGAGGCCCTGAAGGAGAAGGCCCTGGAGCCCGTGGATCTCAAGTGGCCGGAGCCTCCGCCCCAAGTGGTGGCCGGGGAGGATTACCGCTACAGCGTGGAACTGGAGATAACCCCGGAATTCACCGTGGAGGATTACCAGGGACTCGCCCTGGAAGCGCCGGAGGTGGAGGTTACGGATGAGACCGTGGACCAACGCCTGGAAGAAATCCGCCAGATGAACGCCGTGCTCAAGCCCCCTGGGGAACCCCGGGAGATTCGGGAAGGCGACTTTGTGGTCCTGGATTACCAGGGCTATTTCGCCGGGCAGCCCCTGAAAGAAGCGGTGGAAGAGAACAAGTATATGGAGGTGGGTTCCGGGCGGTTCAGCGAGAAGTTCGAGGGCCAGCTCCTGGGATTGTCTCCCGGCGCGGAAACCCGCTTTACGGTGGAAATGCCCCAAGATTTCTATAATCCATTGCTGGCGGGAAAAGTCATCGAATTTCAAGTCAAAATCCATGACCTGAAAGAAAAATCGGTGCCGGACCTGGATGACGCCTTTGCCCTGGCCCTGGGGGGAGACTTTAAAACCCTGGCCGACTTGCGCACCGTCCTGCGAGAAGATATTATTAAAGAAAGGGAGCGGGAGCGCCAGAGCCGATTGGAGACCCAGGCCCTGGACCAGCTTCTGGAGCGCACCGCGTTTGAGGCGCCCTCCTCCATGATCAATCAGGAACAGGAAAACATCCTGCGGGAGCAATATGAACGTTTGAGCCAGCAGGGGGTTAATATGGAGGTTCTGGACCAGGGGAGGATGCTGCAAGCCACCCGGGTCGCGGCGGAACGCCGGGTCCGGATGAAGCTGATTTTAGAGCGCCTCGCCACTCAGGAAAGCATCACCATCGACGAGATCGAGATGGACGCCGGCCTGGAGCGGGTTGCGGCCCGGAGCGGCCGGGATATGGCTCAGGTGCGGCAGTTTTATCAGGAAAACAACCTCCTGGAGGCCTTGCGCCGCCAGTTGCAAGATGAAAAAACCATCAAGCTGGTGGTGGACCGGGCAGTGATTAAGGCCCCGGAAACCCCGGAAACGGAGCAGATATAAGATGCAGTTGATCCCCATTGTGGTGGAACAGAGCAGCCGGGGCGAGCGGGCCTACGACATTTACTCCCGCCTCCTGAAAGACCGGATTGTCTTTCTGGGCACCGCGGTCACCGATGATGTGGCCAACCTGGTCATCGCCCAATTGCTCTTTTTGGAAGCCGAAGATCCGGACAAGGAAATCAATTTCTACATCAATTCTCCCGGCGGCTTGGTGACCGCGGGCATGGCCATCTACGACACCATGCAGTATATCAAATCCCAGGTGGCCACCCTGTGCATGGGCCAGGCGGCCTCCATGGCGGCCCTGCTTCTGGCCGCGGGAGAGCCGGGCAAGCGTTTTTCCCTGCCCCACGCCAGGATCCTGATTCACCAGCCCCTGGGGGGCTACCAGGGCCAGGCCACGGATGTGGATATCCAGGCCCGGGAGATCCTCCGTCTTCGGGAGGAGTTAAACCAGATCATGGCCGAACATACCGGCCAATCCATTGAGCGCATCAACCGCGATACGGAGCGAGATTTCTTCATGTCCGGCCAACAGGCCAAAGAATACGGTTTGATCGATGCGGTGATTTCCCGTCGGGAGTCAGGCCGCGGCCTCTCTCCGGTGAGCCGGGATTAGGTAAGAAGGGTTCAAAGTTCAAGGTTCAAAGTTCAAAACTGATCGCTCACCGGACGCCGGGATGCGATGCAGTTGGAATGTGAGGAAAAGCCAAACCCTGGAAGAGCGCTAATCTCACCCGGGTTTGGGGAGGATAAACCATATGACCAAGCGCGGTACCGATAAGAGTGCCGATCTATTGTGTTCTTTTTGCGGCAAAAGCCAGGGTGAGGTGAAGAAGCTCATCGCCGGCCCGGGTGTATATATCTGCGATGAATGCATCGAACTGTGCAACGACATCATCGCGGAAGAGTACGAGAAAGACGAAGCCCGGCACGCCCGGTTGGCCATCCCCGAGCCGGCCGCCATCAGGAAGCAGATCGATGAGTATGTCATCGGCCAGGATCGGGCCAAAAAGATCCTGGCCGTGGCGGTCTATAACCATTATAAACGCATCAACGCCAAGGTGGACCTGGACGGGGTGGAACTCCAGAAGAGCAATATTCTGCTCATCGGGCCCACCGGCTCCGGCAAAACCCTGCTGGCCCAAACCCTGGCGCGCCTTCTCAATGTGCCCTTCACCATCGCGGACGCCACCACCCTCACCGAAGCCGGCTATGTGGGGGAGGACGTGGAAAACATCATCTTGAACCTCCTCCAGTCGGCGGATTATGACGTGGACAAGGCTTCCCGGGGCATTGTCTATATCGATGAAGTGGACAAGATCGCCCGGAAAACCGACAGCCCTTCCATTACCCGAGATGTTTCCGGGGAAGGGGTGCAGCAAGCCCTGCTGAAGATCATCGAGGGCACCATGGCCTCGGTGCCTCCCAAGGGTGGCCGCAAGCATCCCCAGCAGGAATTCATCAAGGTGGACACCACCAATATTCTGTTCATCTGCGGTGGGGCCTTCAACGGCCTGGAGGACATCATCGGCGCCCGCATCGGCAAGAAGTCCATGGGCTTCGGGGCTGACATCAAGAGCCGCCATCAACGGCCCCTGGGAGAGACCCTGGCCAAGGTCCAGCCTCAGGACCTGTTGAAGTTCGGGCTCATCCCGGAGTTTGTGGGCCGGCTGCCGGTGATCGCCACCTTGAACGAGCTGGATGAAGAGGCTCTGGTGCGCATCTTGATGGAACCCAAGAACGCCCTGGTGAAGCAGTATCAGAAGCTCCTGGAAATGGACCTGGTGGACCTCAAGTTCACCATCGACGCCCTGGAGGCCGTGGCCAAAGAAGCTTTGAAACGCAAGTCCGGGGCCCGGGGCCTGAGAGCCATCCTGGAAAAGGCCATGCTTGATCTGATGTACGAACTGCCGTCTCTGAAGGATGTGCAGGAGTGTCTGATCAACGCGGAATTCATTCTCCATCATGGGGCGCCCATTCTGAAGCATCGCGCCGGGGAAGGAGTGACCTGGGATAAGCCGGGGAGGGTGGCGCAGCAATGATCTTCCGATTGAATCGCGCTAAGGGTGAAGGGGATAAGAAACCCTACCAGACGGTGCCCATGCTGCCGCTCAGGGACATCGTCATCTTCCCGCACATGGTGGTGCCCCTGTTCATCGGCCGGGAACGGTCCATCAACGCCCTGGAATACGCCATGGGGCAGGATAAATACATCCTGCTGTGCACCCAGAAAGACCCGCGCAAAGACGAGCCTAAGGAGTTGGAAATTCGCCGGGTAGGGACCCTGGCCGCCATCCTGCAGCTCCTGCGCCTCCCCGACGGCACTGTCAAAGTCCTGGTGGAAGGCAAGAACCGGGCCCATATCCGCCATTATCTCGCCAATGACAATTTCTTTCAGGTGGAAGTGGAGGAAATGGCCGAAATCTGGGAGATTTCCGCGGAAACCGAGGCCCTGCGCCGGGCGGTGATGACGGCCTTTGAAGCTTACGCCAAGCTCAACAAGAAGGTGCCCCAGGAGGCTTTGCAGTCCATCGTAGGACTGGAAGACCCGGGCCGCCTGTCGGATATTGTGGCCGGACATCTGAACATCAAAACCGAAGAGAAACAGGCCCTCCTGGAGAACCTGGACGCCCCCCGCCGCCTGGAAAAGGTGTTGAGCTTCATCAACCGGGAAAATGAAATCCTCCAGATCGAAACCCGCATCAAAAACCGGGTCAAAAAGCAGATGGAAAAGACCCAGCGGGAGTACTACCTGAATGAGCAGATGCGGGCCATTCAAAAAGAGATGGGCGAAAAAGAGGACATGAAAGGGGAGATCCAGGAGCTGGAGCGGCGCATCCGCAAGAAGAAGATGAGCGCCGAAGGCGCCTCCAAGGTGAAGCATGAGCTGAAGAAGCTGAAGCTCATGAGCCCCATGTCCGCGGAAGCCACGGTGGTGCGCAATTACATCGACTGGATCTTGTCTCTGCCCTGGCAAGAGAAGACCAAAGACAAACACGACATCAAGGAAGCGGAACGCATCCTGGAAGAAGACCACTACGGCCTGGAGAAGCCCAAGGAACGCATCCTGGAGTACCTGGCGGTCCAGAGCCTGGTAAAGAAGATGAAAGGCCCCATCCTTTGCTTAGTGGGGCCGCCGGGGGTGGGGAAGACCTCCCTGGCCAAATCCGTGGCCCGGGCCCTGGGGCGCAACTTCGTGCGCCTGAGTTTGGGGGGCGTGCGGGATGAAGCGGAGATTCGCGGCCACCGGCGCACTTACATCGGCGCCTTGCCGGGGAAGATCATCCAGTCCCTGAAGAAGGCCAAGTCCAACAATCCGGTCTTTTGTCTGGATGAAGTGGATAAAATGAGCATGGACTTCCGGGGCGACCCTTCCGCGGCCCTCCTGGAGGTTTTGGACCCGGAGCAGAACTTTGCCTTCAACGACCACTATCTGGACCTGGATTACGACCTTTCGGAAGTGATGTTCATCACCACGGCCAACAACTTATACACCATCCCGGCGCCCCTCCAGGACCGCATGGAGATCATCCGGATTCACGGGTACACCGAGTTGGAGAAGCTGCACATCGCCCAGCGGTTCTTGATTCGCAAGCAGTTGACGGCCAACGGCCTGACTCCGGAGAATGCCGTGTTCTCGGAAAACGCCATCCTCACCATCGCCCGCCAGTACACCCGGGAGGCGGGGGTGCGGAACCTGGAGCGGGAGCTGGCCTCGGTGATGCGCAAGGTGGCCCGGGAGGTGGCGGAAAAGGGCCGCGACCACCAGGTCAGGATAAACAACCAGGCCGTCGCCAAGTACCTGGGAGTGCCCAAGTTCCGCTACGGCCGCACCGAAGAGAAGGACGAGGTGGGCCTCGCCACCGGACTGGCCTGGACCGAGTTCGGGGGCGAACTTCTGCAGACGGAAGTGGTGGTCATGCCCGGGCGGGGCAAACTCCTCATCACCGGCAAGCTGGGCGAAGTCATGCAGGAGTCGGCCCAAGCCGCCCTGAGCTACGTGCGCTCCAAGGCGGAAAGCCTGGGGCTGCCCGAGGACTTTTACCGGAAGATCGATCTGCACATCCACGTGCCGGAAGGGGCTATCCCCAAAGACGGCCCGTCCGCGGGGGTCACCATCGCCACCTGCATCGTCTCGGCCTTGCTGAAGATTCCAGTGAAGCGGGATCTCGCCATGACCGGGGAGATCACCTTAAGGGGACGGATTTTGCCCATCGGGGGGCTGAAAGAAAAAATCATCGCCGCACACCGCCACCAGATGAAAAAGGTGCTCATCCCCCGGGACAACGAAAAGGACATTAAGGAGATTCCGACCCGCATCCTCAAGGCGGTGGAGTTGGTCCTGGTGGACCACGCTGATGAAGTCCTGAAGCTGGCCCTGGTCCTGGATGACCCGGAAAACCTGTTTAAGCCCGTGGTGCCCCTGGTGACCCCGGAACCGGTCTTTAGGCCGGCCCTCGGTCAGGAAATCCAGGCGCATTGAGGAAGATGGACGCGGGGACGCGGGGACACGGAGAAGCGGGGAAAAGGATAAAAGGATAAAAGAAGAAGCGGGTCGAAGGATCTTTTATAGCTTTTCCATTTTTCCTTTCCCCTTTTGTCCCTTCTCCCTTGTCCATTCTTCTTTTTACCCCTTGACACTGAGCCTGGCATTCGCGAATATTAGCGGCGCGGGCGGATAGCTCAGCGGGAGAGCATCGGCCTTACAAGCCGGGGGTCACAGGTTCAAATCCTGTTCCGCCTACCAGCTTTTTTTGGTTCAAGGTTCAAAGTTCAAGGTTCAAAGTTTTGTTCAGAGTTAAAAGTTCAAGTTTCTGGCGACATCGAGTGGACTTAAATCCTCAACTTTGAACTTTGAACCTTGAACTTTGAACTTCCAATTTCGGGGGCGTAGTTCAGTTGGTTAGAACGCCGGCCTGTCAAGCCGGAGGTCGCGAGTTCGAGTCTCGTCGTCCCCGCCAGAAAATTCAAGGGGTTTAGGTCGATTGACCTAAACCCTCTTAGATATTTTCCAACCTTATTTCCAACCATTTGGATAGACTCATATGGGTAATATGACAGGCGTGTGGAGTAATATATCTAATATAGATAGGAAATCTTTTAAATGCGGGTTTTGCGGCGTGTTGGTTGGTTCAGAAAAGGATTATACATTAAAACAAACCGCATATATATATATATGTCCGAATTGTAATACACCGACTTTTTTTGTCGACGAGTTTCAATTTCCAGGGTCACCAATGGGTAATTCGGTAAGCCACTTACCGGAAGATATAAACAGTCTTTATGAAGAAGCTCGAAAATGCACAACTCAGAATTGCTATACTGCAGCTGTTTTGCTATGCCGCAAGATATTAATGAATGTTGCCGTAAACTTAGGGGCAGATCAAAATCAAAAATTTATTGATTATGTTAATTTTATCTCAGAAAAAGGTTATGTCCCACCGCAAGGTAAACATTGGGTCGATCATATTAGAAAAAAAGGGAACGAGGCAAACCATGAGATTCATTTAATGGACAAAAATGATGCAAAAGAACTGCTAATTTTTACTGAAATGTTATTAAAATTTAATTATGAATTTCCAGAGATGATTCCAAAACCTTAATAAAAGTAATATTATTCCCCCTCCGCTTTATCCCCCACCTTGATTGATTTCCGCTTGCCATTGTGGGCAATGAATACCCACCAGGGCTTACCCTTGCCCCGCTCCTTTTGCCGGATGGTTACGCCCATGTGCCCTCCTTTAATCTTCATTTCGGGGGCGAACTTGGTTTTTCGGCAGCTTCTTTCGGCTTTAACATGGCGTGAGCGGGATTGGGGGTTAAACTGTAAACCGCACCTGTGCCATAATCAATAAGGCCGCCGAGGATTACCCCAGCTCCCGCCAAGGTGGGATATACCGTAACGTTTTCCGAGTGATACCCATCTTTGGAAAACTTTATATTCAGGCTTTGATTTCGTTTCAGGACGAACTGACAAGGAGTCGGTCCCTTTTGTCCATCCGATAATTCTGCCAATGCTCCTGAAGGCTCGCTGGTAATATAAAGAGGTTCTGTAGTCCCCCTGATCATCGTAGCGCAACCTATAGGGAATATTAGCCCAACCAAGAGTAGGAGATATAAAACATGTCTCATTCTCACATTCCCCTTGTATGATTTTTAGAAATTACCCCTCATCCCCGGAGAATATAAAAAAACCGCGCTGCCCCCTCCAGGCAACCAGGCTATCTTATAAAGACCCGTGGCTTTCCGTCCCCACCTCGCGGCGGGTTTGGCTATATCTGGAGTTTAATACTAAGCACGCTTTCCCACAGGAGTCAATTAGAAAGTTTTGTGTAGAGTGTGGAGGCCGCCAAAGCCCACCTACAAGGCACTTGAATTTAGATTTTTCGGAACCAAGGAAGGGTAGGGGTCCGGCCTACCGCCCCTCCTGGGGTACCACAGAAAGCTGTTTTCCACAGGAGCAAGCGCCGCAATTGCAGCACTCGTGGATTTTCAAGAAAATTCGGAAACTTTGGCAGAACCGGATATTCAGAATATTGGGTTATTTAGAAGGATTGTCTCCATGACAACCGATAGAGTGCCTATTCTTGCCGTCCTCTCATCTTTCCCGTAACCATCATTAAGGATGGACTATTCTTCAAGAGTCCAACCTCGGCTCGGGGGGTTGACAGCCGGTTTATGACAGCATAAAAACACTTGGGAGCCGTTTTTTTCTGAAAACCATAGGAGAGCCACGTGTACTGGAACGAATCCATCGAAACCTTAAACACCGCCGAACTCCAAGACCTCCAACTCCAGCGCCTTCGGGACACCGTCCGCCGGGCCGCGCACAGCCCCTTTTATGGAGAGCGCCTCCGGCACGCCGGGGTTGCCCCGGAGAATATCAAATCCCTTAAGGACCTTAGCCGCATTCCCTTCACTACCAAGGACGACCTCCGGGCCCACGGCAAAGAGATGCTCACCGTGCCCCTGACGGACATTGTCCGGGTCCACGCCTCTTCCGGCACTTCGGGCCAGGCCACGGAGATTTACTACACCCGGGAGGACATTAATGCCTGGGCCGAGTTGGTGGCCCGCTCCATGTACATGACCGGGATGCGCCCCGGAGACGTCTTCCAGAACATGATGGGTTACGGGTTGTTCACCGGGGGCCTGGGATTTCATTACGGCGCCGAGCGCTTAGGGGCCCTGACCATCCCCGCAGGTGCGGGGAACAGCCGGCGCCAGATTCAGCTCATGCAGCAGTTTAAGACCACCGCCATCCATATCATTCCCAGCTATGCCCTGTATCTCCTGCAAACCTTCGACAAAGCGGGAGTGGACCCCCGGAGCCTGAGTCTGCGCCTGGCCTTCATCGGAGCGGAACCCCACACCAAGGAGATGCGCGGCCGCATCGAAGCGGCTTACGGGGTCAAAGCCTATAATTCCTACGGCTTATCCGAGATGAACGGCCCTGGGGTGGCCTTTGAATGCCCGGAGCAAAACGGCCTGCACGTCTGGGAAGACGCCTTCCTGCTGGAGGTGGCGGACCCCCGGACCCTGGAGCCGGCCGCGCCGGGGGAACTGGGGGAGTTGGTCTTCACCAATCTGACCCGGCGGGGCATGCCCATCTTGCGCTACCGCACCCGGGACCTGGCCTCTTACGACCCCGCGCCCTGCCCCTGCGGCCGGGCCCACCGGCGCATCTCCCGCATCCAGGGGCGCAGCGACGACATGCTCATCGTCAAAGGGGTGAACATCTTCCCCATCCAGATCGAAAAAATCCTCCTGGGCATGCCCGAGGTGCACACCAATTACTTGGTGGAACTGACCCGGGAAGATTTCAACGACGTGCTGCACGTCAAGGTGGAGGTCCAGGAAGCCTTTTTCCAGGAAGGCCTGAAATCCCTCCAGACCCTGCAAAAACGCCTCACCGAGGCCTTGAAGAGTGAACTCCTGGTGACTCCCAAGGTGGAGCTGGTGGAGCCCCACACCCTGCCCACCAGCGAAGGCAAGGCCGTGCGGGTGGTGGACCGGAGGGGGTGATTAGTGATTAGGGAGGGGGAGAGGGGGAAAAGAAAGACACGGGGAAACGGGGAAGCGGAGAAAAGAAAGATGCGGGGAAGCGGGGAAACGGAGAAGCGGAGAAAAGAAAGATGCGGGGAAGCGGGGAAACGGAGAAGCGGGGAAAGGGAATAAACATGTTTTTTCATCCGGGGACACAAAATTTTCGGCGACATTGGTAGGGGCACGGCTTGCCGTGCCCGGAAAAAGAGGCTTGCATGAGCGCAGGCTAAAGCCTGTGGCTTACAAAAAATGGGTCCCGGATGAAAACAAATTAGCAAAATATATCATTGAGTTACTTTTTTCCCGTTTCCCCGCTTCTCCGCTTCCCCGCATCTTTCTTTTCTCCGCTTCTCCGCTTCCCCGTTTCCCCGTTTCTCCTTTTCCCCCCATTTCAGTCCCCCGACGTTGACATTACCCCGACGCGATGGTAATAAATGATGGGGGGAGGGATGGCCGAGTGGTCTAAGGCGGCGGTCTTGAAAACCGCAGACTGAAAGGTCCGTGGGTTCGAATCCTACTCCCTCCGCCAGGTTGATTGTTTTCGGTTTTCGGTAGTAAAATTGTGGTAACCCAAGCCTTATCTATAAAGTCTTGAGAACCCGCCATCCGGATCGAAAACGTTTTAATGCCGTTTTTCAACCGAGAACCGAAAACTAAAAACCGAAAACCGTCTTTTAAACGGAGAGATGACCGAGCGGCCGAAGGTGCTCGCCTGCTAAGCGAGTGTGGGGGGAAACTTCCACCGAGGGTTCGAATCCCTCTCTCTCCGCCATTTCCTGCATCACCATACCGGAGAACCTTTGACTATTGTCACTTTGGGGAACCTTACGGCCATCCTGGGCCTGGCGCTGCTGGTCCTGGGCAGGGGGGGCCGTCGCCGTCACCGCCTAAAGAGTGGGGACGCCGGTCTATTTAAAGGGATTTACTGGGTCGATGGCGTGGCCTACGTCCTAATCTTAGCCGGCCTCTTGATCATGTGGGTCCAAAAATAAAAAGGCCCAGGCTTCCCCAGCAGAAGCCCAGGCCCATTTGGAGGGGTATAATAGCTCATTATACCGCTTGGTGGGGAAAAATCCATTAATTTTATGCCTCCCGATGCAGGAATTTTCCCGCCCCGTCCTTCGCATATCTCCAGAGCCGGTAGATGGCAGCCTAAACCTTCATGTCCATCGATGAATCGCCCCCACGGAAGTTAAAGATTCCTGAAATTCTTATTGAAAACCGAAGATGGTTTCATTTCAAAAGTCGAAATTTCAAGCAGTTGAATCTGAGCCTTCGGCTCACCCGTAAATCATGAAAAGTGGCAAATATTGAAGGTGCGTGGAACGCACCCCACATTGGCGGGCACGGAGGCCCGCCCCACGAACTCGAAACTCGAAACTCAAAACTCGAAACTTTTCAAGACAGAGGCCAGGATGACTTCCCAGCAGCAGGAACTACTGGAGCAGGCCCGGCAGGCGGCTTTTCTGGCCTACGCCCCCTACTCCCGGTTTCGGGTGGGGGCCGCGGTATGGGCCCAGGGGCAGATTTTTCCGGGGGCCAATATGGAAAACGCTTCCAGCGGTCTGGCCCTGTGCGCCGAACGGGCGGCCCTGGCCCACGCCCGGATGCACACCGCCGCCAAAATTGAAGGCCTGGCGGTTTACTGTCTGGACGTGGCGCCGGATGCCGCGGGGACCATCCCGGAAGACGCGGCCCTGCCTTGCGGGGCCTGCCGCCAGTGGCTGGCGGAGCTGGCCCCGGACGCCTGGATTGTTACCAATGCTTCCCCAAAGGCATATCGCCTTTCCGACCTCCTGCCCCGGCCTTTTCGCCTGCGGATTTAAAGCAACTGCCTTGAAAAGTTTCGAGTTTTTTGCCGGAAAGCTTCTCCCCCCGAGGCGAAAAATGTAGAACAGCCCCCCGGCTGTTAAAACGCCTGTCCGCGACCGGTCCCAACTTTTCATGGTTTGCGGGTTCGCCGTAAGCTCATTAATGACTGTCCACAACGTCATGAAATTTTAAAGGTTTCCGTGCCTTGGCTGTAACGGTTGGATAATTGACCGCAACTCGCGGGGGATCAGCCCTGAGCAGGTATTGATGGAGGGATAAGCGGGTCCCCTGCCTGAGGGGATCGGCCGAAGGAGGGGCGCCGAGGAAAGAGTTGCAGGCGTGTAAAGCCTGCTAGCCCACCAGTTGCCTTCCCAAGGCAACCAGGACTAACAGCGTAACTATTGCTTCCGCAGTCAGGAGGGCTATGAAGGCCTCCTTTTCCCAGATGGCCCGGACAATTTTATTGAGTTGCATGTGGCCTCCAAATCGATGGTGTAGTGTGTACCGGAGTCATATACACCATGACAGGGAAGCTAAAACGAGACAATAAGGATTTTCCTGATTTTCACATTCCAAATTCCTGGTTTTTCATCCTAATCGGACAGCCGTCAGGCGAAAAAAGAAATACGGCCAGGCATGTGAGGTTAATTGGATTCTTCGAAATGGTCCACCACCAGCTTGAGGAGGCGCCCGATAAATATGAGTATTACCAGGGCGACTAAGGGGGAACAGTCAAATCCTTCGGGGCTGAGGTTGCGAGGAATCACCAGATTCAAGATTTCTAATCCCGGGTCGGTTAAACTAATCAGAGGCTGAAGCCAGGGGTAGTTAGCAGGGTTGAACCAGACAATGATGACCCTGAGGAGGATCACCAGGAGAAAAATCCGTAAAAACCAGGTTAGCCAGAACAATCCCGCAATCAAAATAAGCATGCATTTTACTATACTACAGTCAACCGGTGGGAGACATCTTTTTCCTGGCGGCGCCTATCAGCAGTGACTTAAGAAACAACCGGCCTTCCAGCTCGAGCCTTTTGCCCGGACGCCTCAATATCTCTCAAGCTCGGCGGGGATGCGGCGGTCCGGCGCATCCTCCTCATCGGTGAATCAGGTCTCATAATTCATTTGGCCATTATTAACAACCGGCTTATAAAAACGTCAAACTGGTAAGGTCAACTCTTGACGGGGGGCGATTGGGATAAGTTTATGATAAGGGGATGGTGGTTTATTTCATTGCTGGCGGGGTATTGCCTGCTGGGGTTCGGCGCTCCGGCGGCGGCTGCAGAAGATTTGCCCAAGCTGGTTAAGCGCCTCCAACCCGCGGTGGTGAAGCTTAACATCACCAAACGGGACGGCAGAAAGGGCCGGGCCAGCGGGTTCTTTGTCAATGACCGGGGGCAGGTGGTGACCAATTTCCACGCGGTGGACGGCTATGCCAAGATGGAAGTGGAGACCCACAGCGGCCGCCGCTATCCGGTGAAGAGTGTTCTGGGGGTGGACCGGAAGTCCGACCTGGCCAAGTTGGCGGTGACCATGCCCCTGCCGTCCCCTTATTTAACGGTGACCGGCGCGGTGCCGGATCTTGGCGAGAAGGTCATCGTGTTGGGCAGCCCCCAGGGATTGGAGCAGACCCTGAGCGACGGCCTGGTATCCTCCCATCGCAAGCACCCCAAGTGGGGTGAAGTGATCCAGATCACCGCGCCCATCTCCCCCGGCTCCAGCGGCAGCCCGGTGATGAACCTCAAGGGCCAGGTGGTGGGGGTGGTAGTGGGCGCCCGGGAAAGCGGCCAGAACCTGAACTTCGCCATTCCCGCCAAATACGTGCTGGCCTTAAAGGACCGGCCTGCCGGTCCCCAAAAGGCCCCGAGAAAAGCCTATTAATACCGCTTTCGGTTTTCAGTTTTCGGATAAAATAAGTAATCTTTTTAGGTTCATCCGGTTTTCGCGTACTTTTTGACAAGAGATTGTTTTTATCCTCGTTCCCAAGCTCCCGCTTGGGAACGCAGGTTTATGCCCAAGCTCCCGCTTGGGCAACACCTCTAAAACCCTGCGATACATCGACCTCCAACGCTCCCGACAGTCCCTTCCTTCGCCATTCCCAAGCTGTTAGAGCCGCTTGCCTCAGCCCCTCTTTGCGGGACCTTAAACCTGTTAATATTGGAAAGCAGGAGCTTTCCACCCAAGTGCGTTCCCAAGCGGGAGCTTGGGAACGAGAGAGGGGGATGCCTTCACGAAACCAGGTACGCTACCTTGCTTAAGTCAGGAGGGGGTATGTCCGTGCGGTCTCAGCCTTTCCTCGGGCGCAACACTATCTGGCAGTGCTGGCCTGGGGCCATTAAACTCCATAGCCGTGAAGTATCCGGGTTCTGAGGGTCCTGTCCAAGATTCCCATATCCGGGATTTATAAACATTATCCCCCGGGACAGTTTAGGGCCTAACATACCGGCGCAGGGGTCTATCTAATCTAGTAAGAAGAAACCGGTCGAGAGGCGGTCGGGGAAAGGACTAAGGGTCGCGCTAATCCAGCGCCGATACCGGGAATCACCTTAAGCAAGCCTAATGATTAAGCAGAAGGATGATATAAAGGAGACAATATGAACATTTTATCTTTGGCGTCAGTCTTGTTGGTGAGCGTCCTGGCCGTGGTCGGGTGCGTGGGGCCATATCAGGGGACGGCGCCTTACAATCAGGGGATGGCGCCTTACAATCAGGGTTATGGAGGGGATTACTATGCCCCCCCGCCCCAGAATCCTTACGCGACACCGTGGGTTGGGGCTAATACGCCATGGGTCTTTTACCAAGGCGATTGGTTTTTAAATGGAATGCTGCATAATTTTTACGGCAATCAATATGGATGGGCCCCGTATTACGCTTATCCTCATACCTATATTGTAAGATCCAATAACTGGTATGAGCCGAGGTGGAATACGTGGTATCAACAAAATCCTCAATACAGGCAGACTTTTACTCGAGAGCATCCCTATTGGCGCGACCACCGTTCTGGTCGGAGTTATGACCAGAATTTTTATAACAGGTACCATCGTGGCCAGGGCGAAGGATGGGAGAAAGGATTCCGTGGTCACGCAATTGAAAGACCCCAATCTCAGGGTCAAAGACCTGGTCCGGCTCAAATGACTCCCCGTGAGGGACAGAGACCCGGTCCGGCTCAA
>CAZUBT010000027.1:0-38185 GCA_964618815.1 uncultured Desulfobacterales bacterium
TTAAAAATAGCAGTTTGACTTTTTACCAGGCCATCAACTTTGAACTTTGAACTTTCTTCCGGAAAGGATATGAACTTGTCCGACGCTCCCGCCCCTCATGGGGGCAATATTTATGAGATGGCCCGGGCCCTGGGGCTGAAGGCCGGCGATCTGCTGGATTTTTCCGCGAATATCAACCCCCTGGGCTATCCCCCGGGGCTCCCCGGCGCGGTGGCCGCGGCCTGGGAGGATCTGAAAAACTACCCGGACCGCCGTTGCCGGGAATTGCAGGAAGCCCTGGCGACTTTCCATAACCTTCCCCCCCAGGAGATTCTGGTGGGGAACGGCTCCACGGAACTGATCTATCTGGTGGTGCGGGCCCTCCGGCCCCGCCGGGTGTTAATCGTCACCCCGGCTTTCAGCGAATACGAGGGGGCCTGCCGGATGTACCAGGTCCCCACTGCGTTCCACGCCGCGTCCGAAGCCGACGCTTTTACCCTAAGGGCCGCGCCGGACCTTCAGGGAGCCGACCTGGTATTTCTGGCCAATCCCGCCAGCCCCAGCGGCGCGTTGCTGGAGCCGCGGCAGTTGCTCCCCATCCTGGAGAGCATGGCCGCGTCCGGCGCTCATATCGTCCTGGACGAAGCCTTTATTGATTTCGTAGAGGAGGCGTCTCTGAAAAATCACCTGGGGCGCTTTCCCCGCCTGATCATCCTGCGCTCCTTCACGAAATTCTACGGCATCCCCGGCATTCGGCTGGGATACGCCCTGGCGGCCCCTGAGGTCATGGAAATCCTGGCCCCGGCCCAGGAACCCTGGTCAGTGAACACCCTGGCCCAGGTCATGGGTCTGGCCTGCCTGGAGGATGGAGAGTTCATGGAACGGACCCGGGTATTGGTGGCCCAGGAACGGGAGTATTTGCGGGAGGAATTGCGCCGCATGGAAGGTCTCACACCCTTTCCCGGGCGAGTCAATTACCTGCTGGTAAAACTCACCGAGCCCGGCGGGAGCGCCGCTCGACTGCGGCAGCGGCTGCTGGCGCATAAGATTCTCATCCGGGAGGCGAGCAATTTCCGGGGTCTGGACGGCCGCTTCTTCCGGGTTGCCGTGCGCCTGCGCCCGGAAAACGCGCGGCTGCTCGACGCGTTACAAGCCTGCCTTGGGGGAGGATGAACTCTTGCCCCTGGCCTGGCCCTTTCTGGTGGGTTATGTCCTGGACCTCCTGTTGGGGGACCCGCCTCGGTGGCCCCATCCCATCCGGCTCGTAGGCCGCATCTGCGAGTTCTGGGAAAAAGTCCTCTATCGTCCCCGCGTCTGGGCCGGGGGCCTTTACTGGCTCGCGGTCATGGTCACCGTCACTATCCTGATTTTTCTGATACTGGGGATTTTGCCCCTTCTTCCTGAGATCCTTGCCCTGGGGTTCCTGAGCTATTTGGTCTTTTCCGGTCTCGCCATCCGGGCCTTGCACGTGGAGAGTCGCCGGGTCATGGCGGCCCTGTGGAAGGGCGACCTTCCCGAAGCCCGCTCCCGCCTTGCCATGATCGTCAGCCGGGACACGGCTCATCTGGGCGAAGCGGAAATTCGCCGGGCCGTTCTGGAAACCGTGGCGGAAAACCTGGGGGACGGGGTGGTGGCCCCCATGTTGTACGTGCTGCTGCTGGGAGCGCCGGGGCTGTTGTGGTACAAAACCGTTAGTACCATGGACAGCATGGTGGGGTATATGAATGACCGCTACCGCTACTTCGGCCGGGTGGCGGCCCGGATGGATGATGCGCTGAACTACTTGCCCGCCCGGCTTACCGCCCTGTTGGTGAGCCTGGCCGCGCCCCTCATGGGTTTAAGCGGTAAAGACGCCTGGCGTATCGCCCGCCGGGACGCCCGCCTGGTGAAAAGCCCCAACGCCGGGTGGCCCATGGCCGCGGCGGCCGGGGCCTTGAGAGTGCAACTGGGCGGGGACGCGGTTTACTTCGGGAAGGTGGTGGAAAAACCCGTCCTGGGCGACCCCGGCCCCGTCCTGGCCGACGCCCATTACCGCAGGGCGATCTTTCTCCTTTACGGCGCTTCCTTGATTATGGCCGCGGTGACCTTCCTCCTGCTTTACCTTAGCCGCGCCGGCCTCTGGGGCCGGCTGGGCTTCCTGTAGGGCACGGCTTGCCGTGCCCGAAAAAAAAGGATCAAGGCAGTTGCACATGAGCCTGTGGCCCACCCGTAAATCATGAAAAGCAGATGATGGTGGGCTGATCACTGGCAACTGACCACTGACAACTTTTCAAAGCAGTTATTCATGCACCTTTGGAACACCCTTAAATCTTGAAAGGATTCTGTTGGATGGTGCGTAGGACGCACCCTACATGTCTTCCCAAATTGAGCTTGGGACCGGGGAGTCCAGCTCCTTGCCGGTTTCTTAACCGAAAACCGAAAACCTAAAACTGTATTTAAACCATGGCCTTGGGTTCCTCGCCGATGGCATCGTAGTCGGTGATGCCCATGGGTTTGACAAAGTAGGTCTGGCAGACGTAGTCCAGGTCCTGGGAGGTAAGCTGAGGCTTCTGGCCGAAGTACCGGGCCCGGTCCACCAAGTTTTCGACGATGTCCCGGGGATGGCAGGCGCACAAGGGCCGGGCGCTCATGACATAGTAGCGGGTCATCAAGTCCCGCACTACTTCCAGTTCGAATTCGATATGATACTCCCGGCAGACCCGCCGGAAGATCTCCACGTACTGCTCCGGAGAAACATAGCCCACAAAAATCTTGTAGCGGATCCTCCTTAAGAAGGCCTCGTCCGCCAGACTATAAGGATTCAGATTGGTTGAGAAGATGATGAGCTGGTCGAAGGGCACCGCGAATTGCTGGCCGGTATGGAGACAGCAAAAGTCCTGGCGGGTTTCCAGGGGATACATCCAGCGGTTCAGCAATTGCCGGGGGGTGACCTTTTGCCGCCCGAAATCGTCAATAATGAACACCCCGTTATTGGCCCGCAACTGGAGGGGAGCCTCGTAGTATTTTAAAATGGGGTTGAACTTCAGTTCCAGGGCGTCTTCCGTCATCTCCCCCCCGGCCACCACCATGGGCCGGCGGCACAGCACCCAGCGTGGATCGTGGGCCGGGGCGTCGGGGCGGGGAGGCGCCGGCTGGTGATTTACCTCGTCGTACAATTGCACCACCTGTCCATATAAATATAGGGCATAGGGGATATAGACAGGATCTTCAAAGGCCCGGCCGATACTCGTGGCCATGAGCGTCTTGCCGTTTCCCGAAGGCCCGAACAGGAAAATGGAACGGCCGCTGTTAATGGCGGGACCGATTTTATTGAACAGGCCCGGCGGCACCACATAATCCTCGAACACTTCCTGGAGGCGCTGCTGGGACACCTGCACCTGGTGGATGCTCTGGGCCTCCACCCAATCCCAGTAGTCCTCCAGAGGCACCGGCGCCGGCCCCACATAACGGCTGCCTTCCAGGCATTGTTCCGCGTGGGCCCTTCCCTTGTCGGTCAAAGAATAGCGCATCCGCATGGTCATCTGGCTTTTGGAGGTAATACCATCCCTGGGTCTGACATAAAGGTAATTCTGATTTTTGAGAAACTCCAGGAGCTGTTCAACCAGATGTTGGGAGAGCCTCAGGTCCAGGGCCATATCCTGGGAAGTGATGACCTCTCGGAAGAACGAATGTTTGAGGAGTAGCTGCGCCAGGAAAATCTGGGGCAGCCCGGTATCCTCCAGGGTTCTGGGCGGGGGTGGGCAAGAATGGACAAATTTAGCCAGCTTTTCAGGTTCAATGAGCTTTAAGTCCAGCAGATGCTTGGCTAAAAAGCCACGGTATTTCTTCTGGCGGTGCAGAGCCGGGGCCAGTTCTTCCGGGGTCAAAGCTTCGGCTTTAAGCAGGCGCTGGGCTAAGTTCATGGGTTTTTCTTCCAAGTTTTAAGTTTCGAGTTTCGAGTTTCAAGTTTCGAGTTTCAAGTTTTGAGTTTCAAGTTTCGAGTTTTGAGTTTCGAGTTTCGATTTTTGAGTTTTGAGTTTAGAGTTTAGAGTTTCGAGTTTTGAGTTTTGAACCTTGAACTTTGAACTTTGAACCTTGAACCACTACCCCCGCCCCGGCTATCATGACAGGGGATATGCCGAGAGAGGTCCCGGCGGCATCTCGGTATTTTCCAAAATCTGGCTGGTGGTCCAGCCCCCCTTGGGAAGCCGGGATTCCTTCACGATTCTTCCGGCCATCTCATCTAGTTCCTGGGCCGCCTGGCTCTTCTTCTGGCCCAGGGGAAAGGGGACCATCTTGTTGACCGCAGCCTCCACCGCGGGGTCATGGATCAGATGACCCAGGATCTCCGGGTGAATCCCCAAAAAATCGGTGCACACCGATCGGATGATCTCCGGAGACTTCAGGTCGGCCTTACTTTTGACCATATTGACCAGCAGGAACACCTGAAAATTCCACAGAGAGCTGCTCAACCGCTCATATTGTTCAGAACCCGCCGCCTTCAAATAGGCCAGCAACTCCGGCAGGGATTGGGGCTCGCCCTCCTCGCCCCCATTCCCCGGCTGATACAGCAGCCGCAGCACCTCGTCATCCTTGGCGAACTCTCGGGAGAGCTTGCGATACAGCGCGCTCTTCAAAAAACCGTAGGCATTCTGCAGGGAAGTGGCCTGGCTGGTGAATAACACGATTTTTCCAGGGGAATAATTGAAAAAGTCCAATAAATTAAACGAAGAGCTGGCTCCCAGGTCCAAAATGATGTATTGCGCCGGCAATGCCTCCATCTGATGGAGCAACCGGATCTTCTGGGCATAGGTGGGGTTGGCCGCCCCCAGGATGTCATCCGCGCCGCAGATGAGGCCGATCCCCTCAATGGAGGTTTCGATGATGGTATCTTCCAACCGGGGCACTTTCTTCAGGAGGAAATGTTCCAGGGTTACCTGGGGATAGCGCACCCCCATCAAGGTATGGAGGTTGGCGCCCCCCAGGTCGCCGTCGATGAGGATCACTTTCTTTCCCAGACGGGCCAGGCAGATTCCCAATCCCAGGGACACGATGCTTTTGCCGATCCCCCCCTTACCCCCACCGATGCTCCAGAGTTTGATTCTATTCAAACCAGCAGGCATTTCTCTTCCTCCCAGAAGGCCCCAGCTTGCCGTTACCCCTTATACCAAGTTCTGTTTCCAATGCAACCAACCCAAGTTTCAACTTGCTGATAATCCTAATCTTTTTAAACGAAAACCGAAAACCGAAAACGGTATTAATGGCCGCCCGGTATCAGTGATGGAGCCGCTTTTGCCACAGACCCTTGAGTTTCCAGGCCACCGCCAAACTGCCCAGAAACCATAAAATCCACCCGAATAGCTTTAAGGACATGCTCCCCGTCAGTTGCAGGGCCATGCCACCCCCCAGCAAAGCCATCCCCACCCAATAGAGTTTCTTATCCGGGGGGGCCTCGGAGTTATATGCCTGGTCCCAGCGGTTCCACAACCCTTTGAGGTCTTTAGAGGTATGAGAGATTTGGTCCTCCAGGAATTGACGGGCTTTGAGGTTGGGGTTAACCAGTTCCATACCCAGAATGACCTTTGCCCGGTTCTCTTCCACAAACCGGGTCCACAGGAGCCTCCCCTGGATATTGATCCTCCCCTCATCGCCTTCCGCCGATAACGCCAATCTGGGTTTTCGGGCGCCCGGTTGCAGGTTGACCTCACCCGTCAAAATTCCGGGTAGTTTCACCTCCAGGATGACCACACCCGTGGACAGGTTTCGGACCACCACCGGAACTCTCAGAGCCTCGGTCCCCTGGCCGTTAATTTCCAAGACGATGGGATGACCCTCCAGGGTCCTGAACGCTGGGTTTTGATGAGGGGCTTCCATATCTTCCTCCATGGGGTCGTTTCGGTTCAGTTAGTAGTTATTTATTAGCAGTTAGCTGTCAGCAATTAGCGTTGGATTCAAGCCGGAGAGTGGCAAACCCGGCCGCTGATGGCTAACGGCTAAATGCTATCTGCTGCCCTTGAGGGCCTAGGCCCGCAGAAACCCCCGGGCCATGTTGCCGGCCTTCTCCAGCTTCTCCCGAAACGGCAGGCCCGTGAACTCCGGATTGATGGCGATATAATTCTTGAGGCAGAAAATCACCATCGAAGCCTTATGGGGGTCCGCCGCCAGATCGGGGTTTTGGACCAGGAAATCCTGGGCCGCACTCTGGGTTTCCTGCCATGGCTGCTTCTGAGGCAGTTGCTCGATCATGGAGTTCCAGGCCTGGGCCACCTCGTGGCTGGCGGGGGCCGTTGCGGATTCCGCCGCCTGGGGATGGGGCGGGCAGAAACGCCGGTTCCAGGCTTCGGCCATTCCTTGCATTCCCGCAGCCTTAATCATGGCCTCATACTGCAAACTCCCGGCAATCACTTTTTCTCCCAGCCCCGCCAGGAGCTGAAAAAATTGCCCCGAGACCGATCGGTCAAAGGTTACGGCGCCGGGTTCTGACCCTGACCCCGAAGCCTCCCCGCCTAATCCATGGCCTGGAGAGTGCACAGGGAATGCATCCACCGGCAATGGCAACGTCATATCCATCAAGGGCTTTCCCGTAACCGGCCAATTCCCCGGAGCCGATGAGGCGGCCCCGGACTCCGCCGTCGAGGATCGAGGCCCCTTTCCGGATTCTCCCTCCCGGGCCGCCAACTCCTGGAGATACTCCCATCTCCCCGGCTGCCTCCCGGACTCCCCGTGGGGGGCATGCCAGAGTAAGGCCGCCAGGACTCCGGGGTCCTTGATACCAATTCCGGTCGCGGCCCTGAGGATGCCGCGGTAATATTCTTCCAAGGAGAGGGGAGGCGATAGCAAGGCTTTCAGCACCGAGCCGTGGGGAGCAATGAGGCGGTAAACTTCCTCCCAGGGCAAAACCTCAGGCTTCTCCTGGACCGAGTCGGTATGCTCCTTCAGGAACCGCCATACCGCCGCTTTAGGGTACCGAGGCGGGCTTTCCCAAGGGGGACTGAGCCAGCGCCACGGCTCCCGGGCCTGGGGTTCCAGGGACGGGGGGGCCAGCGCCCGCCCGCCTTCCCCGAAAATCAACACCTGGGGGGCCAGGAAGCAGGAAGCCGGCGCCGGACGCTCCGACGGCAGGGCATAATAATGCTGCTCCCGGAGATCCCCCAAGGCCGCCAGACAATCCGACCGCCATTCCCCCAAATGGTCCAGGGAAAGCGCGCCCTCACCCTTGTTGACCTCCAGAACCAGCAAGCGGGAGGCCCTGCCCGTGCGGATGCCCACATTGACCTGGATCCCCTCCATGCCCAATTCTGCCAGGCGCTGGGACCAGGTCTCCTGGGGTTGGAAAAAGTCCACTGCCAGCAGGCTGTTGTCCCTGGCGTTCATGGCTTCCAGGAACCAGCCTAAACTTTGATAGCGCGCCACCTGTTGTTGCCACAGGCCGTTATGCTCCACCGTATCCTTGAGGTTCAAGAGGCGGCTGACCTCCACCTGTCCCAGCCTGACGGTAAATTCCTTGGCAGCCAATGTCATCTCCGGGGCCTGAAAAATGAAGGCTGAACTTCTCAGCCGATTACGTAAAACCGCCGAAATTGCCCGGATGACGCCGTAACCGCGGGAATATCCTTCTGACCCCCCCGGCTACTCCAGACCCTTGTGAAGGATATTCTCTTTCTTAATAGACCCCTTGACTATCAGGACATCCCTGATCCTAAGGTTCGATTTCCCCCATTTTGAGGCGGCGGAAAGGCGGGTGTCTCTGGGTACGTCAGAGGGGAGGGCATCACAGGAAGGAAAAGCAGATACCTGAAAAAGTAGTTTGAGGGGAGGGTCGAGGGTATGGCGGGGACCGGCGGCCCCACCTGCACCCCTCCTTTAATGCCGTTTTCGGTTATCGGTTATCGGTTATCGGTTAAAAAGATCGGAATTATCAAGAAATTGAAACTTAAGTTGGTTGCATTGGAAACAGCCGCGCCTGAGCCGTTGGCTCTCTCAAAACAATGAAAAGCTTGGTGGCACAGGCTTTCCAGCCTGTGCCGGGACACCCGGGGGCGGGTGTCCTACACAAGCCTTGAGGAACTTTTCCAAGCAGTCATTCACGGGCCTTTAGCCCACCTGTAAATTATGGAAAATTCCTGATGGGCATACTCCTAACTTTGAACCTTGAACTTTGAACTTTTCTAAGCAGCCGCCATAAAAAAATCAGGGGGGGCGCCAGGCCCCCCCTGAGTCGTGATGAGTGTATATTCAGGGGGGGGACGGCCCGCCCCTCTATGAACCCGGGATTACAAGGGCGCCACTTTGCCTTCCTCCACCTGATGTCCCACGGCCTTGAGGATGGCCTGTTGGATGTCGGTGACGGTTTCCAGGGCCCTTTTCAGCTTGCCGTCGGGGCCCGCCAGGAATATGGCGGTGCGTAAGGCCCGCATTTCATTCATGGCCTCCTTGGCGGAAATGGACAAGCCCGCAGCCGCGAGGTGCTGGCAGAGCAAGGCCAGATAGGTGAGGGCCGCGACGCATACGAACATGTGCACCGAGATCTTGGATTCCGTCCAGTGGTACAAGGGCATGAGGGTGATGTAGGTGGAGTATTTGGATTCGGGAGGTTGGGCGTCCAGGACACAGCGTTCCATGTAGGTCTGGCAGATCTCCGGGGCCTCCCAATCTTCCCGGTCGGTGATGAGAAGTTGCTTGCCGAACTGGCGCACGCTGCCGTTCAACTGAGCCTGGTCCAGTTGAAAGTTCATGACCGGGCGGCCGTCTTCCTCGGTAAAACTTACGGTGAACAGGCCGGGGTTGAGGTTGAGACGCCGGCTGACCTGGAGGAGATGGGCCTGGATGTATTGAGAATCCAACCCCTGCCGGTCGCCGCTCTGGTAACGCCGCTGGAGAGCCAGAATCTCTTTGCGCAGCTTCTGCACCCGGGTGCGCAACTCCTGATACTTCTTCTGGTAGAACTTGGGATCAAAGGTGATGATCACCCGGCGGGGCCGGTTCCACAAGTTAACCTGGGTTTCGTGATAGAGAATCTGGTTTTCTTCCTCTCCGGCCTCCAGGCGCTGGTCATTGGCCTTACAGGGCAGGGGGCGGAATTCCTTCAGGGGGATCTGGGCCAGTTCCGGTTCCAGGTCCGGGGAATACGCCGCGATGAAATGCAATTTCTCCTGGGCGTCGATCTTGTCCACCTGGGCCTGAGAGTCAATTCCCTGGCTGAAAATGATGGTCAGGTCTTTGGCGGTGATCCCTAAGGCCGGGAGTCTGTGCATGATGCTGTCCACATGGTGGGGGAAGAAGCCGTTGTCCGGGAGACCGCCGGGGAAGGTCTGGAAATACACGGGGATGCCGCAGAACCGCTCGCTGATCACCGCCAGGCCTACCCGGGGCTGATGGAACAGGTCCTCCTGGGTTTCTGAGGCTGCCGCGGCCGCGGCCTCGGCTGAGGCCTTGGGGTTGGAAAAAATATTGTTGGCTTCCAACACCAGGTGCTCCTCATGGGCCGGCAGCAGGGAGTGGACCTGCTTGAAAAAGGCCACCACCATGCGCTCCAAATCCGCGTCGCCGATGCGGTCGAAGTAATTCCAGAAATTCTGGGAGTTGAGCGATTCCAGCCGCAAGGGCCGGATGCGTTGGATGTCCGTGGATTCAAACCAGGTGGCCAGTTGTCTCTTGCTGGTGGGAGCAATAGCCCGGTTCATGGCCGCATAGAACAGCAGTTCCCCCAAAGATGGGCCTTTGGTGCGCTTCTTGGGGGGAAGAATGTCATCCACAATTCCGGGCAGGTCCACCAGACGATTCAGTTCGTTGATGATGAACACGGAACCGAATTCCTTGGGAGAAAACCCCCGGCGGTGGTCGCCCTTCAAGAGGGACTCCACCTTATCCGCGGTCCCGAGATAGACCTGGTTGATGGTAGTGGGTTTGCCGTACACCCGTTGGGTTTCCCGGATGTAATAATAGTCTCTGCCATTCTTTACTTTTTTGTATAAGTGTGCCATATCCCATTTGCCTATTTTATTTTATTAACATGTTAAGTTAAAAATAAAATAACTACAAAATCTTTAAATATATATGGGGCAAAATACTCTTTTTAATATGGGGCAAAATACTCAATAACCATAGAGCAAAATACTCAATGGTATGGAGGGGCGCAACTATTAGAGGGGCTATGGTGGAAGTTGGTCATTGGGGGGTGGTGTAGTACCCCTTGCGAATGGCATATTTTACCAGGTCGGCGCTCTTTTTGAGGTTCAGCTTTTTCATGATCCTGGTGCGGTGATTTTGCACCGTGCGAAAGCTGAGGAACAGCACCTGGGCGATCTCTTTGCTGGATTTGCCTTCCGCGATGAGGGTTAGGATTTCGATCTCCCGGGGGCTAAGGGGCTCCAGGGAGGAGGCCGGGGAGACTTCCCGGCGGCTCTTCACATAAAGGTCGGCCAATTCTCCGGTGAGCAGGGGGGACACATAAATCCCCCCCTGGCGAATCAAAGCGATGGCCGAATTCAACTCCTTGGCCGCGTCTTCTTTGAGGAGATAGCCGTCAGCCCCGGCGGAGAGGGCGTCATTGAGGTACTCCCGCTTCTTATGCATGGTTAGAAACAGGACCTTGAGATGCGGATAGGTCTTTTTGATCTCTTTGGCGGCTTCGATTCCCGAGATCTGGGGCATGGAAATATCCAGGATCACCAAATCCGCGGCCTGGGTCTTCAAGGCTTCCAGGAGATGGTTACTGTCTCCCACTTCCTGCACCACCTGGATATCCTTTATATCTTCGAGGATGCGTTTGATCCCCTGGCGCACCAGGACATGATCGTCGGCCAAGATGATGCGATACATGGCTAATTTCCCTTTTTATCTGTGGGAAGGGTGAAGGTCAAACGGGCGCCTGTGCCTGGCCGGCTCCATATCTGGAGGGACCCCCCCGCCATCCGGGCCCGTTCATTCATGGTGGTCAACCCCAGGCGCTTTTCCAAGACATTTTGGGACTGGGCCTGATCCACCTCAAAGCCCCGGCCGTTGTCCACCAGGGTGAAGGACACCTGATCATCCTGCCTGGTAACCTTCACCGAAAAAAAGGTGGCCTGGGAATGCTTGCTGAGGTTATTCAGAGCTTCTTGAAAGAAGCGGTAAATATGAGTTTTCGCCTCGGGAGAAAACAGGGGGTCGATCTCGTCCAACTCAATGGAACACGCCATATCATGGTTGGCGCAGGTCTCATCGATAAGATGCCGCAAGGCCGAGGAGAGCCCCAGGTCTTCCAGGATGGTGGGGCTCAAATCCCATGAGAGCCGGCGAACGTTGGCGATAATGTTGTTGATGTGATTCAGGAGGTGTTCGCAATCCCCTTTCAACTTTTGCTGATCTTTCCGTAACTTGTTGTCAATGGCGCCCAGGTGGATCTTGAGCACCGTCAGGGCCTGCCCCAACTCGTCGTGGAGTTCCCGGGACAGGCGCCGGCGTTCCTTCTCCTGGGCATGGAGCAATTGGGAGGTGAGCAGCCGCAGTTGCTGCTCCGATTCCTTCAACGCGGCTTCGGCCAATTTGCGTTCCGAGATATCCCGCACCACCGCCAGGATGCGGTCCTGGCCGCCGATTTGGGTGAGTTTCAAGCTCACCTCCACCCAGTGGGAGTTGCCGTCCCGGGTTTGAGCCAACCATTCAAACAATTGGGGGCCTTCCCGAACGGTCTTAATGACCCGGGCCAGGGCGTCTTCCCGGGTGTAAGGGGGAGTTTCCTGGCAGAAAATACCCACATTCACTTTTCGGGCTTCTTCCGGACTAAAGCCGGTCTTTTCATAAAACTTCTGGTTGACTTCCAAAAAATTTCCGTTGGTTGGATCCACTACCGCAATGGCGTCATTGACTGCGTTGAAGATGGTTTGATAGTTGGCCTCCGAGGCCCGGAGGGCTTCCTCCGTCCGCTGGCGCTGCATGACCGCGCCCAGGATATTGGCCGCGGTCCTGAGTGTGTCAACTTCCGCGGCGGACCAATCCTTTTGATCCAGACAATCCTGGAAGCAGAGAGCCCCCCATACTTCCGATCCCGCCAAGATGGGGACGGCCAGGGTGCACCTGCTGGGGTATGCGGCCAGTTGCTCCTGGATGTGGTTCAGAAACTCCTGTTCCTTCCCGAAGACGATGTCCGCCTGGCCCAGAAAATCGGCCCAGGACCCGTGTCCCCGGGCCTGCCATTTCACCCCGGGGCCTTGGGGTTCCTCCGGCGGTATCGGATTCGGCGCGCTCCAGGTGTATCTAAGGCAGGCCGCGGCCTGGCGGTTATCTCCGACGCATTTTTCGAAAATATGCGCATGACTCACGCCGGTGGCCTGACCTAACCCGCTCAAAATCTCCCCGATATTCTCCTTCCAGGTGGCCGCGGACAGCAATTTCTCTCCCGCCAGGGCCACCGCCTCCAGGATGGCATCCCGGCGGCGCAATTGCGCTTCCGCCTGTTTGCGGTCCGTGATATCCCGGACCGAGGCGAGAATCCCCGTAACTGCGCCCTTTTCATCCACCGCGGGAGTCTTGATGACATGGAACCATTTCTTGCCATGGACCCCGGAAACGTCCTCGTCTTGAACCTGCCGGATGCCCGTGGTCATCACCTTCAGGTCGTCTCGCCGGTACGTCTCGGCTTCCCTGGGAGGAAAGAGATCTAAGTCGGTTTGGCCCACGATCTCCTCCTCCGATTTTCCCAGAAACTCGCAAAACGCCGGATTCACCGCCTGATAGACCGAATCTCGGTCCTTTAGCACCAGGAGATCAGGGGTGGCGAAAAAAATGGTCTTCAGCAAAGCCCTATGGGTCTGGATGGCCTCCTCGGCCCGGCGCCGGGCGGTGATGTCCATCAAGGTGCCGATAACCGCCGGGCGCCCCTGGTATTCCCCCCGCCGTCCCAGGACCTCAACGTGGACCGCTGAGCCGTCCTGGCGGAGACCGCGAAAGCTGTACTGCAGAAACCCCACTTCTCCAACGAGTCGCCGGGTGATATTATCGATTACCAGGGCGCGGTCCTCGGGACAAACCAGGTCTGCCGGAGACAATCGGTCAATGATCTCCTCCCGGCGGTAGCCGAAGATTTGCGCAAACATGGGATTCACATAACGGAACAGGTCGTCCTGGATCAGGTACACTCCCGCCAGGGAACACTCCGTGACAATGCGGTAGCGTTCTTCACTCAGTTGCAGGGCCTCTTGGGCCAGTTGGCTGGCGGTGACGTTCAGGAGGGTGCCCATGATGGCCGGGCGCCCCTGGTATTCCACGTATCTGCTCAATACCTGGCAGAAGATCGTCCTGCCGTCTTTGGTGAGACCCCTGAAATGGGTGGACGCGGCTTCCTCTTCCCGGGAAAGGCGCCGCTGCATATTATCGATTATCCGAGGCCGGTCTTCAGGATGCACTAAGTCCAGGGGGCCCAGGCGGTTGACGATTTCCTCCGGCCGGTAGCCGAAGGTCTGGGCCAGAATCGGGTTGACGTACCGGAATTTGCCATCCTGGATGAGATAGACCCCAGCCAGGGAGCTTTCCGTGACGGTGCGGAAGCGGGCCTCGCTTTCCGCCAGGGCCTGCTGCATCTCCCGGCGCCCGGTAATGTCCCGGATCACCGCCAATACCCGGTTCTCACCGCCGATGACCGCGTGCTTGAGATGCACTTCCACCCAGAAGGGCAATTCCGCGCTGTCTTTGGCCAGCCATTGAAAGAGTTGGGGCTCGCCGGAATGGGCTTTCCGGAGGACGGCCATCATCTTGTCGTAATTGCAGGGACTCCCCACGCTGCAGAGGTCCAGGACGTTGAGCTGTCGGGCCTCCTCCGGGGTGTAGCCGAACATCTCGCACATCTTCGGGTTGACCTGGAGGATGTCCCCGGTGCGGGCGTCGTGCACCAGAATGGCGTCGCTCAGGGTGTCGAAGATGGCCCGGTAATCCGCATCGAAGGCCGTCAAGGGCTTCAAAGGACTTTTGGTTCCCTGGGTCATAATTATCGTCCTTTTAGGAAGCGGCCGCGCTGAGCAGTTCCTGGGCCACCAGGTTCAGGAGACCCCATACGGCATCCAAATGCCAGAAGCGGTCCAGGTGGGCCGGCACCGTGAAAGACACCTGGGCGGGGAATTCCGCGTCCGCCTCCCAGAGGATGACTTCCACCATGACTCCGGGAAGCGCTTGTAAGGCCAGGGCCGCGTCCCCCGCGGGGCGGACCTCCCCCCCAAGCCGCCGGCCCGCAGCCAGAAAGGAGGCCGCGTCCCGGCCGAACCGGGCTTCCAGGGGGCCCCCGGGCACCCCGTGTTGTCCCCGGAAAAAGGTGGGCCCGCCGGTGAGTTCCAGGGGGCTGATGGGGTGGCCCAAGGCGGAGACATCCACATGCAGTAGATATTGGAGGGCCGTGAGGCAGACCCGAAAACCGGGGTCCCGATCCGGGGCCTCCACAATTTCCACCTGCTGCCGGTCCGGGTCAATGAGCAAGGTACGATCCAGCAAAGGGAGGCGATAGCGGCCCTTTTCCCGAACCGCGCCGGTGCGGCCCGCCACTTCCTCCGGATCCCGTTCCTTAAGATCGTGCCACAACTCCGGGCTCACGTCCCGGCAGGTTTCATAGGCCATGCTTTATCCCATTAGCAGTCAGTTATCCGCTAACTGCTTTAAGCTATCAAATAAACCCTGAACTTTGATCCCCTTCTCTAATCGCGCTCCCGGTCCCGCCAGGCATTTGAATTGTTCCAAAACCTAAGGTATATTATCTCATAAGAAAAAAAAATCACAAATATACAAACCTTCATGCCCGGTTGGGCGCAAGGAAACATGAAAATGAACTGTGCAGGTTTCCGAAGCGGATAGTCGGCGCAGGCCAACATTCCGTGACCCCTTGGGGATTATAACGAAGCATAAAAATGCAGTACAGCCGCCCTCGGCTGTCCAATTTCTAATCCCACGATTTGCTGAGGGATGTAGGCCCAAGACGCCTGTGCCACCATTTTCATATAAAAACTTGCGGCTGCCGATTCTGTCCTCATTTTATGGTTGAGAGCTTAATAGTGACCGCCGACAGCTTCTTAGTTGCCGAAAACCGATAACCGAAAATCGAAAACTGTTTTTAATACAACCCATGAAAAAATTCTTCTATCCTCAAAGTGTGGTTGTGGTGGGGGTTTCAGAAGCCCCCGATAATTTGGCCCGGGGGATCGTGGCCAATCTCCTGCAGTTCGGTTACCGGGGGAAAATCTTTCTGGTGGGACCCAGGGGGGGCGAATTCTTAGGCCTCCCCATCCTCAAGGGTATGGAATACCTGCCCCACCCCGTGGACCTGGCGGCTATCCTGTCTCCGGCCCGCTACGTGCCCGCCATTGTCCAGGCGTGCGGCCGGATGGGGATTGACCGGATCGTGGTGGAATCCGCGGGCTTCTCCGAACTGGACGACGCGGGCCGATCCCTGGAAGAGCAGGTGCGGGGGCTGCTTAAACAGTATAACCTCCGCCTGGTGGGCCCCAACGGGCTGGGTCTCATGAACCTGGAAAACGGTCTGGCCTTGCCCTTTGCCCAGTTCGACCCCAAACCCCGGAAGGGCAAGATCTCCGTCATCGCCCAGAGCGGCGGGGTGGCCACCCATCTGTTTGCCTGGATGAGCCGGGAAGGCCTGGGTTTCAATAAGTTTTTAAGCCTGGGAAACAAACTGGACGTGGGGGAAAACGAGGCCCTGGCCTATCTCTTGGAAGACCCGGGCACCGAGGCCGTTTACCTGTATCTGGAAGGCCTCCAGGACGGCCGGGCATTGCTGGACCTGGCCCGGCGGGCGACTAAGCCCATCTTTTTGCACCTGTTGAATGTGGGGCCCGAAACCGCGGCCATCGGCCAGTCGCATACCGCGTCCCTCACCACTGATGAGCGGGTGCTGGAAGCCGCCTGCCGGCAAGGGGGCATGCTGCGGATTAAACACCAATGGGATTTTTTGAACGCGGCCAAGCTGGTGGGCCAGCCCCCGGTCAAGGGGCCGCGCCTTATGATCCTGAGCCGCAGCGGCGGGGAAGCCCTGGTGTCCGCGTATGCCGCCCGCCAATGGGGGTTTCAGCTCCCGCCCCTCTCTCCCCCCCTGACCGCTCTGCTAAAGGAGCGTTCTCGGGCGGGGATCATCAGGCCCAATAATCCCGTCGACCTGGGGGACATCTTCGATTTCACCGTGTATTCGGACCTCATGGCCGGGTTCTGCGCGGATCCGGAGGTTGACGCGATCCTCTTCAATTACGGGCCGGTGGCGGACTTTGAAATGGAACCGGCCCGGCGCATGGCCCGCCATCTGGTGGAACAGGCCCGCAAGGCCGGGAAACCCCTGGCCGTTTGCGTGCTTTGCACCCTAAACGAAGAGGAATTTTTCCGGGAGACCCTGGGAGTGCCGGTGTTCCATTTCCCCGAGGACGCGGTCCAGGCCCTGGCCGGCTCCCGGGAGTGGGGGCAGCAGGAAGACCTAGGCGGCGCAGCCGCCCCCGGCGGTGGTTCGCGGGTGCAGACCCTGGCCTTTAGTCGAGAGGAGGGGGGATGGGAAGACCGGGCAGCTTCGCCGGAAGACGTCTCCGGGTGTGACTGGGACCAAATCTCCGTCATTCTGACCCAGACCCCGGCGGGTTTTCTCACCCTGCCCCAGGCCCTGGCCCTGGCCGCGGCGCTGGGGATCCCGGCGGCCCCCTGGGAGGCCGTGGATAACCCCGAAACCGCGGCGGTCGCCGCGGGGCGCCTGGGCTATCCCGTGGTCCTCAAACTCAGCGCGGCCTCTTTGATACACAAGACCGAAGCCGGGGCAGTGCTGTTGAACCTGGTGGACGCCGGCCAGGTGCAGGCCGGGTTTGGCCGATTGGCCCGGGCGGCTCAAGAACACCTGCCTGCCGGAGAGCCCTGGCAGGTGGTGGTCATGGCCCAGGTATCCGGGGGCCGGGAAGTGCTGGTGGGCGCCCGGCAAGACCGGGCCTTCGGGCCGGTGCTGGCCTTCGGGGCCGGGGGCGTCGATACGGAGATCCTGGAGGATGTCGCCTTGCGGGTGGCCCCGGTGGATCTCACTCAGGCCCAGGGCCTCATCCGGGAAACCCGGGCGGGCCGAATTCTATCCGGCATCCGGGGCGGGCCCGCCGCCGATCTGGAGGCCCTGGGCCGAGCCTTAACGTCCCTGTCCCAGGCCCTACTGCGATTCCCGCAAATCCGGGAAGTGGACTTCAACCCGGTGCTGGCCTTCCCGGGCCATGAAGGCATCGTGGCTTTAGACGCCCGGATCCGAGTGGGGCCATAGGGAGCATACCATGTTCACGTATGGGCGAACCTCGGGTTCGCCCACCGATTTAGGGCGAATACAAGATTCGCCCCTACGAAAAATTTACGTTTGATGGCGAACTGAGACCTCTGCTAAAAGGGCTTGAGCGATGACAAATCAGCTTCAAACGAAAAGAAACCAGTGGCACAGGCTTCCAGCCTGTGGGTAATTCTTTGGTAAATCAAGGTTTTTTGCACAGGCTGGAAGCCTGTGCCACCAGATTTTTTCCTGGATTTGGTTCCCCTGTGTACCAGCTGATTTTCGTAGAGGTCTCGAATTGGTATGAGATAACTGCCGGCAGTGACGCCGGACAGCCTGGTAAGGAAGTTGTAAAGAAGCTATACCAAGTTTTGTTTCCAATGTAACCAGCTTAAGTTTCAACTTGCTGATAATACCGGTCTTTTTACCGAAAACCAATAACCAATAACCGAAAACGGCGAATTACTTCCCGCCTTTGCCCGCCTCCGTTGAAGCCGGCTGCTTTTCCCAGCCTCCGCCCAAGGCTTTGTAGAGGGCGATCAGGTTGGTATCCACGGTGCGGGTGCTTTGGGCCAGGGCATCTTCGGAAGTATAGAGATTCCGCTGCGCGGTCAGGACGTTTAAGAAATCCGTCTTCCCGACGATATACAGCTTCATGGACACCTCCACCGCCTTGCGGTTATTGGTTACGGCCTCGGATAGGGCCTTGCGGCGTTCCTGTTCCTTGGCGTAAGACACCAGCGCGGTTTCAACATCCTTTAAGGCGGTGAGCACGGCCTTTTCATAAGCCGCCAGGGCCTGCTCCTGGATGGCCTCCTGGACTTTAATGTTCCACCGGATGCGGCCCCCCGCGAACACCGGCCAGGTGACGGTGGGGCCGAAGGACCAGAACTTACTGCCCGGAGTCCCTATCATCGCGATGTCGCCGGCGGAAAAGCCCAAACTTCCGGCCATGTTAAACTTGGGGAACAAATCCGCGGTGGCCACTCCGATGCGGGCCGTGGCGGCATGGATTTGGGCTTCGGCCCGGCGGATGTCCGGACGACGGCGCACCAGGTCCGAGGGCAGGCCCACAGGAATTTCCGGCGGGGTGGGAGGAATCGGGGCTTCCTTGATCAAGTCTTTCTCCAGCGCCGCGGGTTCCCGGCCCAGGAGCACCCCCAGGTTGTAAATAGCCGCCCGGGCCGAGGACTCCAGCACCGGTATCTGGGCTTCGGTGGTGGCCACCTGGGCATTGGCGTTGGCCGGATCCAGGGCGCCCACGAATCCGGCTTCAAACCGCTTCCGGATGATTTCCGCGGTGTATTTTTGCGCTTTGAGGTTATTGCGGGCAATGGCGATCTGCTGTTGGAATCCCCGGAGGTTGATGTAGTTATTCCCCACGTCTCCCACCAGGGTTATGAAGACGTCCCGGCGGTCGTCCACCGCGGCCCTGAGGTCAGCGGTGGCGGCCTCAACGCCGCGCCGCCTGCCCCCGAAAATATCGATTTCCCAGGATGCATCCAGGCCCACCTGAAATATTTCCCGGACCCCGCCGCCGGCGGTGGCGATGGCCCCGCCGCCCGCAGCTTCGCTGGATCCCTGGCTCTTTTGATAAAGCGCCGACGCATCCACCGCGGGATATAAAGCCGCGCCCGCCACACCCCGGGAGGCCCGGGCCTGGCGAATGCGGGCCTCGGCCTGGCGCAAATCCAGGTTGGAGCGAATGGCCATTTCCACCAGGGAACTGAGGATGGGGTCATTAAACGCGTTCCACCATTCCACCAAAGACGCCGGATCGGTGGTGGTTTTGCTGGGCTGGCCCGGGGTGACCACCTCTTGAGCGTTCCATTTTTCCGGGACCTTGGTCTCCGGCGGCCGGTAATCGGGGCCCACCGCGCAGCCGGCCAGAATAATCAAGCAGAGAGCCACCAGCCCTAAACTCTGAAGGAACTTTCTCCGGATCGGGCCTTCACCGTCCATCATAGACATGAACACATTCTCTTTTTTAGTGGCACAGCCTTTCCAGGCTGTGCACCGGTTTTTCAGCCTATTTATGGCGGCCATGGGCCGCCCTATAATGCCTCTCCCACAGCCTGGTTATACATCCTATTCATACCGCAGCGCGATGATGGGGTCCAGGTGGGCCGCTTTCCACGCCGGGTAGTAGCCGAAAATTATGCCCACCGACACCGAGACCGCGAAGGCCGCGAAGATCGCCTCCAGGGACAATTCCGTGGGCCAGCCCAGCAAAATCCTGACTAAGTAGGAAACTCCCCGGCCCACCAAAATGCCCGCCACCCCGCCGCAGAAACACAGAATGACGGCTTCCGACAGAAACTGCTGGAGGATATCCCGGGCCCAGGCCCCCACGGCCATGCGCAAGCCGATCTCCCGGGTCCGCTCAGTTACCGACACCAGCATGATATTCATGATCCCCACCCCCCCCACCAGCAGGGAAATCAGGGCCACCGCGAGCAAGAGTTTGGTCATCATGGTGGCGGTGGAAGAGAGGGCCTTGCTCATTTCGGTCATATCCCGAATGCTGAAGTCCTCCGGCTCGCCTTCGCGAATCCGGTGCCGCTCCCGCAGCAACTGCGTGAGTTGCTGGATGGCGGCGGGTATATCCTTGGGGTCCCGAGCCGCGGTGAGAATCTGATCCACGTTGATAAACCGCACCGGCAGCGGGGTGTTTGCGGCCTGGGTGGCGGATTGCAAAGGATACAACTCGATTTTGGTGTTGGGGTAGATCTGGTTGAGCGTGTTCACCTGCTGGGAGGTGCTCGACCCCGAGGAAGTCGCGGCGGCCGCGGCGCTTTGGTTGGCGGTGGCCGCGGAAGACCCGGTCACCCGAAATTTAATGGTGGTCCAGGGCGCCAGCAGGATATCGTCCTGATCCACCCCCATCATATTGGCGCCTTTGGCGCTGAGGACCCCGATCACCCGGAATAAGACGTTCTGCACCCGCACTTCCTTGCCGATGGGAGACTCGCCCTGGAACAGCTCCCGGACCAGCCTCTGGCCCAGCACACAGACCTTGGAGGCATTGCGGACATCCCGATCCGTGAACGCGTCGCCTTCGGCCAGGCCCCATTCCCGGACTTCCAGATACGCGGGGGTGGTGCCGTAAATAAACACGGGCACCCAGTTGCGGTTGCCGTAAATGACCTGGGTCCGGGCCCGGACTATGGGCGCGGCGCCTTTGATGGCCGGGACCTCGTTGAGGATAGCCTCACTGTCCTGGGGGCTGAGGGTCATGACGCTGCCGGCCCCAAAGCTCACGCCGCCGCTGGAAGCCGTGCCCGGCAAAATTAACAGATTATTGGCTCCCATGCTGGAGATGGTTTGCTGGATGGCGCTGGAGGAGCCGCGCCCGATCTCCATCATGGCGATGACCGCGGCCACCCCGATGATAATTCCCAGGGTGGTGAGCGCGGCCCGCATGACGTTGCGGCGCAGGCCGTGGAGCGCGGTGCGCACCATCCACTGGAGCCGCACCCAGGCCCATCCCGGGCGCGGTTGGGCCGCAGTGGGGCCTGGGGTTGGGGTGGCGCTTGCCTGTGCCTCCGGGGCCTCCTGCGGGACGCGTTCTTCAGCCTCCACCATCCCGTCATGAATCTTGAAGATCCGTTCGGCGCTGCGGGCGACGTTTTCATCGTGGGTGACCAGAATGATGGTCACCCCTTCTTCTCGGTTAAGACGCCGGAAGAGTTCCAGGACCTCCTCACTGGTCTTGGAATCCAGGTTGCCGGTGGGCTCATCCGCAAACAGCAGGGACGGATAGTTGATGAGGGCCCGGGCAATGGCCACCCGCTGTTGCTCCCCGCCGGAGAGTTGGGAGGGTTCGTGATCCAGGCGGTCCCCCAGGCCGACCCGCCGGAGCAGGTCTTCACCCCGCTGGCGCGCTTCCCGCTCGGAAAGGTGCTCCGCGGTGTACGACAACGGCATGATGACATTTTCCAGGGCGCTGGTTCGAGGCAGCAGGTTGAAAGTCTGAAATACGAAGCCGATTTTCTGGTTCCGCAGTTGGGCCCATTCATCGGCCGACAGGGCCACCACATCTTCCTCCTCCAGCCAGTATTCCCCGGAAGAGGGGCGGTCCAGGCACCCCAGGATATTCATGAGGGTGGTCTTGCCCGAACCCGAGGTGCCCATGAGGGCCACAAACTCGCCACGGGAAACCGTCATGGAGATGCCTTTCAGCACCGGCACGTCGATTTCGCCCAGGTGATAAGTCTTATAAATATCTCGGAGTTCGATGAGGTCCATGGAAGCTTGCGCTTGCCCCTTCAAAGCCAAAATTCATTTATGAAAAATATGGAAATGGCGCTGATACCAACGGCCATTTCCTTCCAGACACCACAAAAGATGAAAATGTCTCACGCCAAGGCGCAAAGACCATGAAGAAAAATGTGGAACCGCCACCCCCGGCTGTTCTTAATAACCGGATGGTGGGCCGTGCCCACCCTATGTCTTTATTCTCGAAACTCAAAACTCAAAACTTTTTACTTGTCCTTGGGCGAACCTGCGCCCTTGAAAATTTTGGGAGTAAAGGGACTGCCGCCGGGGGCCGGCTTCCCGGCCGCCTGCTTTTCCATTTCCCCCAACACTACCAGGGTCCCTTCCTTTAGTTCGGCGCTTTCCACCGCGGTCAGGGCGCCGTCGTTCAAACCGAGACTGACTCGAACCGGGCGCACCAGGTCTCCCTGAGGCACCCAAACAATCCCCCGGGCTTGCTTCTCCTTGTGGGCTTCGGGGGACGATTTTCCCTGGGACGGCAATTCGGCCCCTGGCCCCTTCTTACCTTGCCGCCGGAACTCGGCCTCCACCTGTTCCGGCTGCGGGGTCCAACGGAGGGCGGCATTGGGGACCAGGAGGACATTTTGGCGGGTCCCTATAATAAATTTGACGTTGGCCGTCAAGTACGGCAGCAGTTTGCCGCTAGAATTATCGGTAAGCACCTCCACCGTGTAGGTGACCACATTTTGGGTCATGGTGGCGTTGAGCCGCACCTTTCCCACTTCGCCGGTGAATACCTCGCCGGGAAAGGCGTCGATGGTAAAGGTAACCGCCTGCCCCGGTTTGATCTGGCCGATATCCGCTTCATTGACCGAGACCCAAACCTGCATACGGGTCAGGTCCTTGGCCAGCAGAAAGAGGCTGGGAGCATTGAGACTGGCTACTACGGTCTGGCCGATATTGACCCGCCGGTCGATAATCACGCCTTTCACCGGCGAGACGATGGTGCAATAACTCAGGTTTTGTCTGGCCCGTTGCAACACGGCCTCAGAGTGACTGACGTTCTGTTTTGCCTGAGTAATGGCGGCCTTGCCTACCTCGAGGTTGGCCTTGGCGGTTTCAAAGGCCGACTGCGAGGCGTCGTAATCGGCCTGAGACAGGGCATCGGAGGGGCCTAGCTTCTGAGCCCGCCCCCAGTCTCGCTGGGCCTGGTAGAGTTTGGCCTTGAGCTGGCCCAGGTCGGCTTCGGAGCGCTGCAACGCGGCTTTAGATTGGCCCAGGGTGGCCTTGGCCTGGTCCACATCCGCGGAGAAGAGCGCGTCGTCGATGCGGGCCAGCACCGTCCCCGCCTCCACGACGGAACCGTAGTCCACGGTCTTGCCGTCTTTGTCTTTACCGAAGGAGACAATCTTACCGCCGACTTGCGCCCCGATATCCACTAGTTCCTCAGGCTCCACCGTGCCGGTGGCGCTGATCACCGCCTGCAGATCTCCCCGCTTCACCAAGACGGTGCGGAACCCGGCCGAGGTAGAGCTGCCGCGGAGCAGGTATCCCATGAACGCCAGGGCGGCAACCACCACCAGCGCGATGACCATTGTACGCTTACCGGGAAGGTTCATTTTTTTTATCCAATATCTCCTGACCAGGGCGATATACTCTGTTACGGAAAGTTCAAAGTTCAAGGTTCAAAGTTCAAAGTTAGGAGCGCTCCCCTTTTCATGCTTTTGGAGAGAGCCAACGGCTCGTGCGTGACTGCTATGAAACTTTCGGCCCCCGGCAAAAGCAACCCGGTAAACGGGGCCACGGGGGGCGAGAAGGCCCAACCGTCTAAGATTATTATGAATTAAATCTACCGCCCTGTCAATCTTGTTAGCAGTCGCGCATGGGCCTTTGACCCTCCCATAACTCATGAAAAGGGGCAAATAATGATGGTGCGTGGAACGCACCCTACTTTGGCGGGCACGGAGGCCCGCCCACCGAACTTGAAACTTGAAACTCGGGACTTTTCTAAGCAGAAGTATCATTAATATATTAACCAATTTCCGGGGAAAATCCGGCGCAAAAATAGGCCGGGTCCGAAAAAGGCGGGACATGGGAAAAAGGAAGGGCTTTTACCAAGGGTTAACGAAGGCGGTAGGGAAATTCAAAAGAGAGCCCGGGTAGGGTCAGTGAATTTTTTATAATTACCTAACCCGGACAAGCCGGAACCAAAAACCTTCAAAGATTTACCACAAAGGCACAAAGGACACCAAGGAACACCAAGAAATATTTTTCTCTTTGTGAACCTTTGTGTTCTTTGTGTCTTGGTGGTTAATTTTCTTCCTACCAAACACGGAAAAGCCGGAACCAAAAGGTTTTTAGCTGATTTTTTACCAGAAAAAGCACGAATCCTAGAAATAAGTTACTAATTATTATTCTATCCGAAGACCGATAAGCCAAAACCAGATTATTTTTCGGCCGCGCCCCCATTGCGGCATTTTTCCTGATATTCGGCGTTAGCTATGGCAATGGCCGCCTGGGCGGCAAATGCCTTGAGAAACCCCAGCCACTCCTGGTCCGGAGTAAATGGAAACCGGTGGAAAATTTCCAGGACGCCTTTAAGCTCGCCCTGGGCGATGAGGGGTACCCCATGGTAAGTGACGAAGCCCTCGGATTTTAGGTTTTTCAGGGCTTTTACGGCAATCTCGGTGGGGACTCGGCCCCATTCCCATTCATCGAGCTTGACCCTTAAATCGGCTTCCACGACGATGCGGCGTTCCACCGCGACCCGGCCGGCATATCCCTGGCCCAGACTCAGCCGGGTATGCTGCAGGGCGGGGGAATGGAAGCCGCGACCCGCGGCGTATTCCAGGGTCTGGCTGAACTTGCTCAAGCTCAGGATGGTGGCGGCGTCGGCCCCCAGTTGGGAGATGACGTGGCCCAGGAGGAAATTGAGGGCCGTGGGCAAGTCCGCACTGGAGCTGATGACCCGGTAAACTTCGCACAGGGCTTGAGCGTGCTGAAAGCGCTGCTCCGTTTCGGCAAACAGGCGGGCGTTTTCCAGGGCCGCGGCGGGCAGGCTGGCGTAGGCCTGGAAGAACTCCACCCTTTCGGGGGTGAAAAACCCCGGCTCATGACTATACAGGTTCAGGGAACCGAAGGCCTTCCCCCGGCTCATGAGGGGAAAAGCTGCCCTGGTTCGATACTCTGCCGCATCGGGGGATTCGCGCCACGGACCGTAACCCTCGTCTGCAGCGAGGTCCGGGCTGACCACCGGGAACCCGGTGCGGATAGCCCGGCCGGTGGTCCCCTGCCCCCCCGGGGCGTCGTCCCAACGTACTATGATCTGTGGTGGATATCCAGACTCATGGGGGAACTGATTCAACAGGCTTACCCGGCCATCCGGTTCGGCCCGGCCGATCCAGGCCAGGGACGCGCCGAAGGTCTCAACGCAGGTGCGGGCCACCTCCTCAGCCACTTCCTGCAGGTCCAGGCTGCGGGTCAGTTTCTCGGCGCTGGCGTATAAGGCCAGGAGGGTCTCCAGCTTTTTCAGGTTGTCTGCGAACAACCGGGCATTGGCCACGGCCTGGGCCGCCTGATGGGCGAACCCTCTTAACAATTCCAGGTCGTCTTCGGTGAAGCGGCGCGTTTCGCCCATGGTACAGACGGTGAGGACGCCCAATAGTTGCTCCTCCCGCTCCATGACGGTGATGATGAGGGTGCGGATGTCCAGCGTCATCAACTGCTCGACGTTGGGCAGGGTGGGGACGGCCCTGATGTCAGGGATGACGATAAGATTATCGGCCTGTCGGGCGCACGCGGCAAATAGGGCGTAAGGGATGGGCCCAAAGGTTTCCCGGACGTCCACGGGGAACCCGAAGCCCGCGGCGGGGGCCAGCACCTGCCGGGTTTCATCATAAAGAGAAAACGCCGCCGCGGGCACCTTCACGGCCTGGGCGGCTAATTCACAGACTGCCTGGAGCACCTCGTCCAGGTCCAGTTGGGCATTGAGACGGGCCGCGATGCGCACCAGGGCCTCGGCCCGGGCGGCGTTGCAGCGTATCAATTCTTCCGCCCGCTTGCGTAAAAAAGCCTCTACGACGGCTATGGATAAAGCCTCCAGGGCTTCCAGATCGTTGTTATCATAGCCCCCCGGCTTGTTGCCCAGGCCGATCATGCCAATGATCTTGCCCCCATGTTTTAACGGCGTCCCCAAAAAAGCAATGATGGGCGGGTGGCCTTCCGGGGCGCCGTTGCGGTCCGGATGGGAGGATGGGTCGTTGGCGATGAGGGACTTTCCGTCCAGGAGCGCCCGCCCGTAAATGCCGTGCTTTTTGAGGTTTTGCAGCAGCTTGCGGCCTTCCGGCCCATCCGGGGTGCAGACATCCCATCCCGGGTCGCTGATGACAATATCGTCCAGAAGACCGGCCTGATTTAATCGGCAGATAAAACCGAACCTGCTCCCCGTCAACTCCTCGGCAACAGCCAGAGAGGTGCGACCCAAGTCTTCTAAGGTTTCACAAGTTAAGGCTTCTCTGAAGATACGGTTAATGGCGTTCAGGATGGCGCTTTGCCTCTTGATGGCCTCCTCCGCCTGTTTTTGCACGGTGATATCCTGGCTGATGACCAGGGCGCAGGGATCTCCGGCGACTTCCAGGGTTCGGGCTGAGAGGCGGGCCGGAATCAGACGGCCGTCCCGGGCTCGAAAGGTGGTCTCCAGGCCCAAGACTTCTCCCTGGTCCAGCAATGTGCGGAAAAAATCATCCCGAACGGCCTGATCGACTCCGATGTCCAACTCTAGGTGGGACCGTCCCAGCACTTCCTCCCGCCGGTAGCCGATGGCCTGCAACAAATTGTCGTTGCACTCCAGGATGGCGCCATCGGACAGCCGGAAGATGGTCAGGCCCACCGGGCTGGTCATGAAGGCCCGAGAAAACTTCTCTTCACTCAGGCGCAGGGCCTCCTCCGCCCGCTTGTGGTCAGTGATCTCCATGGCATAGATGCGCGCCGTGCGGCAATCCGCGGGAAGGTAAATATTTTCCAGGAACACCGCGCCTTTGATCTCCACTTCGCGATGAAATTGTCTCTCTACCCCCAGGGCGCAGGATTTCAGGATGTTTTCCATATCCAGGGGAAAAAAGGCTTTCAAATCCTGAACGCCGTATTTCTGCAAAGCTTTGAGAGCCGCCGCGTTATGATAGGTGACGACGCCGGAGACATCTACTTCCAGGACGGGATTAGGATTTAATTGGGGGAACGAAGCCAGGCGCTCAATTTCTGTTTCCGCCTGCTTGCGGGCGCTGACATCATCATAAACCGCCACGATTTCCCCTGAAGGCAGCCGGTACACATAGTTTTCTTTCCAGCCGGAAATCCGGTTATCTTGGTAAAAAGCCACCGGGACGTGCTCGCCCCGGCCGGTTTGCCAGACCCGCTGAAAAACCTCCAGCAGGCCAAAGTCCGCAACTGCAGGAAACACTTCCCGAACCTCTTTACCCAGAAGCTCTTCTTTGCTGATATTTTCTATCTGTTCCCCGGCCCGGTTGAAATCCTTAAAGATGAATGCCTCACCGTTTCCTCTCACCTCATACACCGCCACCGCGTTGCTTATGTTGTCGAACAACTCCCGGAAGCTTTCTTCGCCGGTCTTGAATTCTTCTTCCGCCCGCTTGCGGTCGGTGATGTCAACCGCGTAAAGGCGCAATACCTGGTACGGCGGCGTAAAATAAATTTGTTCCCCGAACACCGTGTCCTCTATCTGGACCTCACGGTAAAATTGCAGGTCTGCCTTTTGACGTGCGGCCTTTAAAATCTCCTCCAGATCAGCCGGCAAGAAATACCTTATCTTTCCCGGTACGCCTAACTTTTCCAGCGCCTTCAGGGTGGCGGGATTGAAATAGGTGATGGTCCCGGAAGCATTCACTTCCAAAACCGGATGGGGGTTCAACTCAGGGAATGAGGCCAGGTGTTGGATCTTTTCCCCGGCTCGCTGCAAAGCGCTCACCGCACCGAGGAAGGAGCGGCAGCGGCTGAAACCGCCCCCGTGGTCCGCCACCGCAATGCTCTCCACCGCAACCGGGAAAGGGTGGCCGCCCCGGGGCGCCAGTTCCAGTTCACAGGTCTGACTGGCGCCATTGGTGAAAACCCCCTGGAGATGTGAATCAAATACCTGCTTGAAACCTTTCGCCAGAAAAGGGAAAAACGGCCCGCCGAGCAAGTTGCCCCTCTCCACTCCCAACAAGCGGGCGCCGGTGAGATTTGCTTCCAAAATCCGACCCTTGCGGTCAAAGGTGAAATATGCCGCGGGGGCAAAATCATAGAGGTTGGCATATCGCAGCCGCGCATCTTCCAGTTCCCTCATGGACGAGCGTAGCGTCTCGTTCTGGATATCCAGCTCGACCTGGCGCGCTTGGAGTTCATGAATCAGTTTCCGGACATCTTCGGGGGGCGGCGCTTTAAGTGCCGCGACCTTGGCCGCCAGCAATTTTCCGGCCCGGGTCCGAAGGTCCTCAGCCCATTTGTCGCCGAGCTTTTTATTCTTCCCGGCTTTTCGCTCCGAAATTTTATTCAGCACCGGTCCTTTCCTTTCTGACACCACCAAGCAAAGTTCAAGGTTCAAAGTTCAAAGTTAGGAGTATGCTCATCAGGAATTTTCCATAATTTACAGGTGCGCTAAAGGCCCGTGAATGACTGTTATGGAAAGTTCGCGGGGCTGGCCTCCGTGCCCGCCAAATCCTATGGTTCGCTATGCGACATTAATGCGCGCCCCTTTTCATGCTTTTGGAGAGAGCCAACGGCTCATGAATGACTGTGGTGAAACAATCCTAATGGTTATTTTCATATAAAGGCCTGCGACTAAAGATAATTTCATTTTGATCGCATAAAGGTAAGAAACGGAACATGGTATTATTTGATATTGTCAATGGCCTCATCCGGTGTCAGAGGTTGCCCTTCGTCGAATTGCCCCTGGATTAGGCTCAGAAAGACCTCCACCACCCTGGGATCAAAATGTTTTCCGGACTGCCCCCGGATGAATTCCAGGGCATTATCCGGTGGCCAGCCGGCCCGGTACGGCCGGTGGGAGCGCAAGGCGTCCCAGACATCCACGACGGCAAAGATGCGCGCCTCCAAGGGAATCTCTTCACCCTTCAGCCCTCGGGGATAGCCGGTGCCGTCCCATTTTTCATGGTGGCAGTAGGGGATAGCCAGGGCCGGCTGTAAAAAGACGATGGGAGAGAGCAGTTGGTAAGCCAATTCCGGGTGTTTGCGCATGATGGTCCACTCCTCCGGATCCAGGGGCCCGGCCTTCAGCAGGATGCTGTCGGGGATGCCCATTTTGCCGATGTCGTGCAGGAGCGCCCCCCGGCGCATTTGCCGCAACTCAGGGTCGGTGCAGCCCATGACCCGCCCCACTAATAGGGCCATATCGGTTACCCGCCGGGAGTGCCCCTCGGTCTCCTTATCCCTGAGGTCCATGGCCCTGGACCAACCTTCCAGGGTGGTGTCATAGGCCATAGCCAACTCCAGGTTGGAACGCTGCAAGTTCTCAAACAGGGAGAGGTTGTCAATAGCGATGGCGGCCTGATTGGCCAGGGCTTCCAAAAAATGCAGCCATTCCGGGGCCGCCTCCAGAGGGCTGCGATGCAAAACTTCCAGGACTCCCTTCACCTGCCCCTTGGCTATCACCGGCACGCAATAATACGCGGTAAAGCCTGCGGCGGTTATCATGCCGTGCGAGTCTTTCAGGAGGTCCAGGAACGGTTCCGATTCTTCCGGGATGAAGGTCTGCCGCGCATCGGTTATGGAGATGATGCTGCGTTTCCGGACCGCCGCGTTTGCCAGAATTTCATGGATTTTTCGGACCGCAGCGCCCTGGACGCCGCGGCTGCAGGCGCAAGTCAGTGTCTTGGTATCGGGGTCGAAAGTCAGGATATCGGCCGCATCCACGTGCAAGCGGGCAATTACCTGGTCCAGGAGGAGGTTGAGGACCACCTCCAGGTCAAAGATGCCGGTGATGGCCTGGTCAACGGCGCGCAAGGCATTGAGGTATTGCAACTGGCGCTGAATCTGCTCCTCCGCCTGTTTACGCTGGGTGACGTCCAGGGCGGCGCCCAAGATCGCCGGTTGTTCATCATAGGCAACGGGAATGTAATAACCGTCCACATAACGGATGGAGCCGTCCGGCTGCACCACCCGAATTTCTTCTTGGCTTGAATCAAGCTTGCCGGACATGAGAAGGTGGATTAGCTCTGTGAACCGCTGCCGATCTTCGGGAAAGATAAAGGACAACAGTTCGAGTCGTGAAGGAGATTGGTCTTCGGGATAACCGATGATGCGCCGGAAGGCCGGATTGATATAGCGCACCTGACTGCCCTGCAAGACATACACCCCCACCTGGACGTGCTCGGCCAGGATGCGGTAGCGCTCTTCGGATTCCAGCAACTCCGTTTCCCGCTTAATCCGTTGGGTTACGTCTTCTATCAAGGTAATGGTGCCGGTGATCTGCCTGTTTTGCATGAGGGGAGCGATTTGCGCTTTCTGCTGCATGTAGGAAAGACCCTTGCCTTTCGGCGCCCTTGAAGACTCCAGGGGGAGCAGGTAAGGATGAGACCGTTGGGAGAGCATCCTCGCTTTCCCCTGAAGCGCCTGCTGATAATAACGATCCATGCGGCGGTCCACCAAATCTGGAAAGGCCTCCAGCAAATTGCGCCCCACCATGTAGTCGGCGCTTTGTCTGCTGGCGGTCTCCAGCCAGCGATTCCAGGAAATGATAGTCAATCGGGCATCAGTGGTCATGATGCCCAAGGGCGCGGAGTCCAGCAACCACTGGCCGGTTATTTCAGTCCAACTCCCCATGGCTTATCCAAAACCCGTCAAGAATTATTACCCGAAGCATAAAACAATTCTCATTGACCAAAAGGGAACTTCATTAAGAATCCCCCCGGCCCCCCCTTAAAAAAAGGCGTGAATTATACCAAGTTCTGTTTCCAATGCAACAAACTTAAGTTTCAATTTGCTAATAATCCTGGTCTTTTTAACCGAAAACCGATAACCGAAAACCGAAAACGGTATTAAAGGCCGGCTTGATGATACTGAACGTTGTAGTGTTAAATTCCCCTTTAGAAAAATGGTGACTTTAATAACCTTTCCAAATGGTTCCCCCTTTATTTAAGGGGGGTCAGGGGGGATTTTTACCTGAAGAGCTTAATAGCCGATGGGAGCTATTTGATGTTCTGAGTAATAAAAGGACAGGGTCAAGGGGCTGAAATCTTTGTATGCCGGCCTCTGCAATATGTAGTTCATCCCACGGCAACCCACCATCCGGACCCGCCTACTCAGATAATAATCGGCATGTCCATCAATTGCCTGTAATCTATGCTTATATGTGGCGTGGATATTTTTCTCTTCCACCCCTCGCCTCTTCCCTGTTCAAGTTTCGCCCCCCCCAAAACCTTGGATATCGGCAATAGTCACGGACTTTAAGCATTTCGGCGGCGAAACCCAATAATGTGGAACAGGCGCCCCCGGCTGTTCTTTAAAACTGTATGGCCTGCCGTCCCCTTCCCTGGCAGTTCCGTCGCCTTCACCAATCCCTGGTCTTGGCTGAAAGCTAATCGCTAATAGCTTCATCCGCCCCTTTAGTAACTTATTTCTATGATTCGTGCTTTTTCTGGCAAAAAATTAGCTAAAAACCTTTTGGTTCCGGTTTTTCCGTGTTCGGTAGGAAGAAAATTAACCACCAAGACACAAAGAACACAAAGGTTCACAAAGAGAAAAATATTTCTTGGTGTTCCTTGGTGTCCTTTGTGCCTTTGTGGTAAATCTTTGAAGGTTTTTGGTTCCGGCTTGTCCGGGTTAGGTAATATAGCTTCTTTATCTTTCCCCTGGGCCGCATTTTGAGTTATATTTCTTCCAAACTTCACCCTCATGGGGAGGCTTAGATGGCGGTCCGACTGGAGATCGGCTGGCGGCCGGAGTTGGTGGACGCGGAAGGCGAAGGCGTGCGCCGCCAGGGACGGGAATATTTCGGGTTGGAGATGGACCGGGTAAGGGTCCTGAAAATCTTAACCCTGGACCTGGAGCTGGCTCCCGGGGAACTGGAGGCCCTGCGCACCGAGGTCTTCACTCACCCCATCACCCAGGTATCCGCTTTCCATCCCCTGGCCCAAGACTTTGACGGGGCCCTCTGGGTGGGCTACCGGCCCGGGGTGCGGGATACCGCGGGGGGCGTAGCCTTGGAAGCCATTGCCGCGTACCTGGGCCGATCCCTACCCGGGGAGGCCGCGGTCTATACCTCCAGGCTCTACCTGTTTTCCGGCTCCCAGGTCTCCCGCCCCCGCCTGGAACAGTTGGCCCGGGAACTCCTGGCCAATGACCTGATCCAGGAATTTCGCCTATTTTCTCCGGAAGATTGGGACCCTCAGGCCGGGGTGGGGATCATCCTTCCCCGGGTTCATCTGGATCACCAGCCCCGGGTGGAGGTCTTTCCCCTTAACTCCCTGGACACCCTGCGGCAACTGAGCCGCACCCGGGACCTGGCCCTCCGGGAGGCGGATCTGCCCGTCATCCTGGATTACTTTGCCCGCCCCGAGGTGCTGGCCCGCCGGGCCCAGGTAGGTCTGGGGCCGCCCACGGACGTGGAGCTGGAATACCTGGCCCAGGCCCGGAGCGACCATTGCAACCACAACACCTTCCGGGGCCGCTTTGCTTACCGGGACCTAACTACGGGGGAGCGCCTGGTTCTGGACAATCCCTTTAAAGAGTGCATTCAGGCCCCCACCCTGAAGCTCAAGGAGACCAAGCCCTGGGTGGTGTCGGTCCTGTGGGACAACGCCGGGGTGGGCCGCTTCGATGAGCAATTTTCTTACGTCATCAAAGGGGAGACCCACAATTCGCCTTCCAATTTAGAGCCCTACGGCGGCTCCTTAACCGGCATTGTGGGGGTTTATCGGGACCCCATGGGCACCGGCAAGGGGGCCAGGCTGCTGGCCGGCATCTACGGCTTTTGCGTGGGGCCCCGGGATTATTCCGGACCTCTCAAGCCCCGCCTCCATCCCCGGCGGCTCCTGGACGGAGTCATTGAAGGGGTGAAGGACGGCGGCAACAAAAGCGGCGTGCCCACCATCAACGGCGTCCTTTATTTCGATGCGGCCTACCTGGGCAAGTGCCTGGTATTCGTGGGCGCGTTGGGTCTGTTGCCCCGGGAGATTCACGGCGAACCCGGGGACCGGAAAGCGGCCTCGCCCGGAGACCTGATTATGGTGTGCGGCGGCCGGGTGGGGAAAGACGGCATCCACGGGGTCACCGCGTCCTCGGAGGTGGCCTCCCCCGGCACCCCCGCGGGCCACGTGCAGATCGGCGACCCTTACACCCAGAAGAAGATGCACGATTTCCTCCTGGAAGCCAGAGATGAGGGCCTCATCACCTTCATCACCGACTGCGGCGGCGGCGGGCTGTCCTCCGCGGTGGGGGAGTCGGCCCGGCAGGCCGGGGGCGCCGAAGTCCGGCTGGAAACCATCCCCCTGAAATATCCCGGCCTGGACCCCTGGGAGATCTGGGTGTCCGAATCCCAGGAGCGCATGGTGGCCGCGGTGCGTCCCCAAGATGAGGCCCGGTTCCGTACCCTGGCCTGCAAGCACGAAGTTGAGGTCACGGCCATGGGGCGTTATACCGACTCCGGGGCGCTCTTGGTCAGCCACCAGGACCGGGCCTGCGCGTACATCGATATTGATTTTTTGGAAGAGGATTTTCCGCCTTGGGAGTTTGAAGCCCTGTGGCAGCCGCCGGAGGCGCGCCTCACCGAGCCGGTGTTGGGCGACCCCGGCGATCAGGCGGGCGTGTTGCTGGCCATGTTGGACCGGCCCCAGGTCTGCTCCCGGGAGTGGATCATCCGCCAGTTCGACCACGAAGTGCAGGGGACCAGCGTGATCAAGCCCCTGGTGGGCCGGCTGGCCCAGATACCGGGGGATGCCGCGGTGCTGCGCCCGGTCCTAAGTTCCCACCGGGGCCTGGCCCTGAGCCTGGCCCTGAACCCCGCCTACTCCCGCATCGATACCTACCACATGACCGCGGTGACCATTGATGAAGCGGTGCGGCGGCTCCTAACCGTGGGGGGAACCCTGGATCACATCGGCGGGGTGGATAATTTTTGCTGGCCCAACGTGGAGTACCATCCCCAAAAGAACCCCGACGGAAGATACAAGGCGGCCCAACTGGTGCGGGCCTGTTGGGCCCTCAAGGACCTGTGCCTGACTTACGGCATCCCGCTCTTATCCGGCAAAGACAGCATGTACGTGGACGGGCTGCTCCCCGGGGCCTTCGGGGAACTGCACCGGGTGTCGGCGCCGCCCACCCTGTTTTTCACCGCGGTGAGCGTCATTGCCGACCTGCGCCGGGCCTTGACCCTGGAATGGAAGGCCCCCGGGGACCTCATCTACCTGGTGGGAGAGACCCGCCCGGAGTTGGGCGGCTCGGAGTTTTATGAGATGCTGGGCTACGTGGGCTTAAGCGTGCCCCAGGCGCGGCCCCAGGAATTTCTTCCCTACTACCGGCTGCTGGAGCAGGCCATCCGGGAGGAATTATTGGCTTCCTGCCACGGCATTTACCGGGGCGGCCTGGGGGTGCACCTGGCCCTGGCCGGAATGGCCGCGGGTTTAGGGGTAGAGGTGGACCTTAGCGCCGTGGCCCCGGAGTCCCCGGCTTACGCGGCCCTGTACTCCGAATCCGCCGGCCGCTTCCTGATGAGCGTGGACCCGGGCCATAAAGACCGCTTCGAGGCATTGTTCAAGGGCCAACCTGTGACCTTGCTGGGCCGGGTGCGTGAGGACCAGGTCTTTAAATTGAGCCGCGCCGGCCACACCCTCATGGAGACCTCTCTAAAAGCCCTGCTAACCGCCTGGCAGCGCCGCTTCGGCGGCTTGACTTAAGTTTGGGATTTGGATCTGAAATTTTCCGGTTTTAATGTGGGGCTACAGCCTCGACTTTTCCCAGCCCAACATACAACCGAACTTATGATTGCAATATCCATTCACTCTGAGCACCTGATAACTTGACGATAAATAGCAGATAGCAAATAAAATGAGTGCTTAAGAACCAATCAGATTATAGTATCATCATCTTCGAAGATTTTACGAAAAAGGTCAAAAACCCTTTCAAAATTAATAAATTCTGCTTTGTCAAGATTTGCCGTTGATTCAGCAAAACGTATTTTATTACCTTTAAAACCCATAACCTTCCCTCCCCCAGGCGTTTCATACTCATCGAAGTTATTACCTTTTTTAAGCACATCATCGAAGAAAAGTAATTCAGTACTTAAATGTGATGAATCCTTGAATTTGGACCCGGCTAATGCGCTTCTGTGTGGAGGTACAGGCAAAAGACACGCATAAGTTCGGTAATCGCGGCTTTTTTTAGTTAAACCTTCGCTTTCATCTTTAAAAAGCAAATCGAAATTTTTTAAACCATTCCAATCATTATATGCATCGTCGAAATCAAAAAGTGCTATGAATAATTGTTTTTGTGATTTTTTAAAGAAATCTTTATCGTTAAGAACAACTCTGATATGGGTTCTATTATATCCATTAACGATTCGGAAAGGAATATCGCTAATGCGAAGCTTTCGCCAAGCATTTTCGAGTATAATTCTGTCCGAATCGCCTTCAACAATTAAAATAGGCTTTTGGTCCTGTATAGACAGGATCTGATTTATTTCCTTTTCAAACCTTTGTGTATTTCTAAAGAACTCATATGCATGTTCAAATTCTTTAAACCGTTCTGGGGTTATTTCTTCACAATCTGGCATATTTCGAATTTCGTATCCGTCACTCCCAAATGCTCTTTCCATCCCTAAAAGAAATAATGGAGAATGAGTGGTAACGATAAATTGCACGCAAGGGAATAATTCTATTAACTTAGGCAATACTTCCCCTTGATATTTTGAATGAAGGTGTATATCAATTTCGTCTATAATGACTATTCCAATAATATCATTTCTACTGCTTATTATATTTCCAGTCAGGTCATAATCCTGCAATATCTTACAAAAAAGACCAAATAAAACTGACTCCCCGCTGGACATATTAAATAGATTTGGAACGGCCTGCTTTTCATCAATCATTATAGATACTTGTCTCCTACCTTTATTTCCAATTCCTATTCTAATCGGACTATCAGTATCAAATAAAATATTCAGGAAGTTATTTATTTCTGTCAAAATGTATGAATTGGGTCCTGTAAACCCACCAAAAACTTTAATAGGGATTGGTAATTGGGTCTCGTTTAATTTGCCAATGGGATATGTCTGAAGCTCGAGTACACGACTGTCGAAAGCAATATCTAAAAGCCAGTCTTTTAACTCATCAAAGGGCGAATATGAAATAATCTTCCTTTCTGTATATCCACTAATGTGTTGTAAATCTCTAAATTGGGCTTTTGCTAAAAGATTTCTCTCATTTAACCAAGCAGGGTCCTCAAATCTGTTAGGTGGAAAATACAGACAGCATTTTCTCTCTAAAGTTTTCTCTATTTTGTCTTTATTTGGTGGAGGGTCGAGGTAACTTGTTTGAGTATCACTAATTTTTGACCAGTCATTTATATTAGGACAATACTTATAGAATTCTTCAAAATCCTTTTTAGACCTGTCTAACTGCCATTCAACGAAATTGATATCATCTTCAAATTCAAGTTTAGCATAATAATAAGGATTGCCAGTCTTAATGTATAAAGGTGTTCTTAATTTATAAACCTTGCCTTTTTCTACTTCGGTATTTTCATAGATGACTTGTTTAGCAGCAATCAAAGCATTAACGATGAATGAGATGACTAAGCTTTTACCAGTGCCATTTTCTCCTACGAGGATAAGCGGCTTAGGCTTTCCTTCTGAATCGAATTTTAGATCAATTGACAATCTTTCGATGGGGCCTACATTTTCTAAGATGATCTTTTTTAGATACATGTTCTTAACACCTGGGCTTTTGGATTTTTTAACTGAATCGTTGGAAGCAATATCCCTTAAGGAATATCGTGTTTTTTATAGCATAAAATGGTAAAAAAGTAAATTCGGATTTTTGGGTTATAAGTGAATAATTGGGAGAAGCTTTATTACAATTCGGATTAGACAGCTACCTTGCCAAGCCCGACACATATCCCTTAGCTCTGGAAAAATAACGATATGATGGGCATAGCGAGAGCCGTTTAACTTATAAAATTGTCGATCAAGAAAAAAGGCCCTGATGCTACCGCACCAGGGCCATTTCTTACAGGTTTTGCGAACCGGGACGATTGCCCGAAAGCGCCTAAGCGTCGTCCATCAGGCGGAGTACCTCAACCGGCACCTATCTGTGTCCCCCTTGGTGACGACCGCGATCGTCATCGTGGCGCCCTCCATTATGACCACGCCCCTTATCCGGGCGCTGACCGCGACTCTTATCCGGGCGCTGACCGCCATGGGAGCCTTTTTGCCAACCTCCGCCCTGGCCGCGATTGTGCTTATCGTAAAATTTCTGGTCATACCGGTGGCCATGTTTGTGTCCGCGCCAATAGGGATAATTTCGCTGGAAATCGTTCCAGTAATTAGGACGGGCGTGATACCACGCATTCCACATGGGACCGTACCAGTAAGTCGGTCTGACGATATAGGTGGGCCCATAAGCGTAATATGGGGCCCATCCGTAGTTATGGCCGAAAAAGTAATGCAGGACTCCATTCATAAACCAATCGCCGTTGTAATTGACCCACGGCGTATTAGGCCCGACCCAAGGCGTGGCGTAAGGATTCTGGGGCGGGGCCGGATAGTTATAGCCCTGGGCGGAAGCAGGCGCCGATATGACGCCCACCGCGCCTCCAGCCAGCAAAATTACCAGCGCCAAAATGCAACTTAACTTTTTCATACGTACCTCCTGAAGGTGTTTCCTTTTCCCCAAATGCCACGGGGTCAGCCTCTGGAGTGGCGAAACCACCCAGCGCCGATCTCATTGAAGGCTTGGCTTGAGAAACCCGCGCCGGCAGCCGGCGCGCTTCCATGTTTTATCCCCTTTCACTATTAGATAATCATGCCCCCTCATTTGTGAACCCCGAAACCGCTTTTTAATTTTTATTAAATGCATTTTCAGGGCGGTTTCAACAAATGATAGCTTTAGATCCCGAGATTATGCGGCGGCGGGGGAAGGTGCCGGCTCCTTTATTAATATACAAGAGGCGAACCTGGTGTTCGCCCACCGATTTAGGGCGAATACAAGATTCGCCCCTACGAAAAAATTACGTTTGATGGCGAATTGAGACCTCTGCGAAAATGGCTTAAGCGATGACAAATCAGCTTCAAACGAAAAGAAACCAGTGGCACAGGCTTCCAGCCTGTGGGTAACTCTTTGGTAAATCAAGGTTTTTTGCACAGGCTGGAAGCCTGTGCCACCAGATTTTTTCCCTGGATTTGGTTTCCCTGTGTACCGGCTGATTTTCGCAGAGGTCTCGAATTGGTTTAGCGCCATGTGGGGAAAAAAGCCACCGCGGCAACCCTTCGCCACCCAAAATGCTTGACAAGGAAGACCGTCGCTGCGGTTTTCATGGTTTTTTTCAGCGCAGGCTGAAGCCTGCGGCTACTTTGATTTCTTGTCCGGGCTTAACCTAAGCCCGAGTTACTTTCCTCAGCAGCCGCGTTTGGCGACTAACAAGACGATGACCGCCAGGACGGCCAGGCCGATTAACCATTCCATCAACTTAATCCTCCCTTAGGAACTTATTTCTAGGATTCGTGCTTTTTCTGGCAAAAAATTAGCTAAAAAC